>NZ_DCBW01000038.1:111098-152342 GCF_002313585.1 Microbacterium sp. UBA1097
GCCTGGATGCCCAGACGGTGCAGGGTGGGTGCACGGTTCAGCAGCACCGGGCGCTCGCGGATGATCTCTTCGAGCACGTCCCAGACCTCGGGACGCGTACGCTCGACGGCACGCTTGGCGGCCTTGATGTTCTGCGAGTGACCGAGGTCGATGAGGCGCTTGATCACGAACGGCTTGAACAGCTCGAGGGCCATCTGCTTGGGAAGACCACACTGGTGCAGCTGCAGACGGGGACCGACGACGATGACCGAACGGCCCGAGTAGTCCACGCGCTTACCGAGCAGGTTCTGACGGAACCGACCCTGCTTACCCTTCAGCATGTCGCTGAGGGACTTCAGGGCACGGTTGCCGGTGCCGGTGACGGGGCGACCGCGACGACCGTTGTCGAACAGGGCGTCGACGGCCTCCTGCAGCATCCGCTTCTCGTTGTTGACGATGATCTCGGGGGCACCGAGGTCGATCAGGCGACGGAGACGGTTGTTGCGGTTGATGACGCGGCGGTACAGGTCGTTCAGGTCGGAGGTCGCGAAGCGGCCACCGTCCAGCTGCACCATGGGGCGAAGCTCCGGCGGGATGACCGGAACGACGTCGAGCACCATGGATGCCGGGCTCATGCCGGTCTGCAGGAACGAGTTGACGACCTTCAGGCGCTTGATCGCACGGATCTTGCGCTGGCCCTTGCCCTCGGCGATCTGCAGGTGCAGGCTCTCGGCCTCGGCTGCCAGGTCGAAGGCAGCAAGACGCCGCTGGATCGACTCGGCACCCATGTGGGCTTCGAAGTACTGACCGAACCGGTCCTGCAGCTCCTGGAAGATCTCGTCTTCAGCCTTGAGCGAGCCGACCTCGAGCGTGCGGAACTCTTCCCACACGCGCTCAAGCTTGGCGATCTGGTCGTCGGCCTGCTTCCGGGCCTGCGACATGTCCTTTTCGGCGGCGTCCTTGACCTTCTTCTTCTGGTCGGACTTCGCACCCTCGGCCTCGAGCGCGGCGAGCTCCTCCTCCAACTTCTGGAGGCGAGCGGCGATCCGCGCATCGCGACGGTCGGCGAGCGTCTTCAGCTCGAGACGGATGTTGTTCTCCTGCGTCGCGAGGTCGCGGTGACGAGCATCCTCGTCGACCGAGATCACCATGTACGCGGCGAAGTAGATGACCTTCTCGAGGTCCTTCGGCGCCATGTCGAGCAGGTAGCCCAGGCGCGAGGGAACGCCCTTGAAGTACCAGATGTGCGTGACGGGAGCGGCGAGCTCAATGTGGCCCATGCGCTCGCGCCGCACGGAGGACTTGGTGACCTCCACGCCGCAGCGCTCACAGACGATGCCCTTGAAGCGCACGCGCTTGTACTTGCCACACGCACACTCCCAGTCGCGCGAGGGGCCGAAGATCTGCTCACCGAACAGACCGTCCTTCTCGGGCTTCAGGGTGCGGTAGTTGATGGTTTCGGGCTTCTTGACCTCACCGAAGGACCAGCGACGGATGTCGTCAGCGGTGGCCAGGCCGATGCGAAGCTGATCGAAAGTTGTTGATTCGAGCACGAGTTCTCAGTTCTCCTGTATCGGAATTCTGTGTTGCCTGGCCGGGTCAGATCTCGTCGATCGACGAGGACTCGAAGCGGCTGGAGATGTTGATGCCGAGCTCCTCGGCAGCACGGAAGGCGTCGTCGTCGGTGTCGCGGAGGTTGACCGCGGTGCCGTCGGCCGAGAGGACCTCGACGTTCAGGCAAAGCGACTGCATTTCCTTCATGAGGACCTTGAACGACTCGGGGATGCCGGGCTCCTGGATGTTCTCGCCCTTGACGATCGCCTCGTACACCTTGACGCGGCCGAGGATGTCGTCGGACTTGATCGTGAGGAGCTCCTGGAGCGCGTACGCGGCGCCGTAGGCCTCGAGGGCCCACACCTCCATCTCACCGAAACGCTGGCCACCGAACTGCGCCTTGCCACCCAGCGGCTGCTGCGTGATCATCGAGTACGGACCGGTGGAGCGTGCGTGGATCTTGTCGTCGACGAGGTGGTGCAGCTTCAGGATGTACATGTAGCCGACCGAGATCGGTGCCGGGAACGGCTCACCCGAACGTCCGTCGAACAGCTGCGTCTTACCCGTCGAGTCGATCAGGCGGATGCCGTCCCGGTTGGGCAGTGTCGAGTCGAGCAGGCCTGCCAGCTCGGACTCGTAAGCACCGTCGAACACGGGGGTCGCGACCTTCGTGCCGGGAGCTGCCTCGCGAGCGATCTCGGGCAGACGCGCTGCCCACTCGGGGTTGCCCTCGATCTTCCAGCCCTGCTTGGCGATCCATCCCAGGTGAAGCTCCAGCACCTGACCGAAGTTCATGCGGCCGGGGATACCGAGCGGGTTCAGGATGATGTCGACCGGCGTGCCGTCAGCGAGGAAGGGCATGTCTTCGACGGGGAGGATCTTGGCGATGACGCCCTTGTTGCCGTGACGGCCGGCGAGCTTGTCACCCTCGGTGATCTTGCGCTTCTGGGCGATGTAGACCACGACGCGGCGGTTCACACCCGAGCCGAGCTCGTCGTCACCGTCTTCGGCGTTGAACTCCTTGACGGCGATGATCGTGCCCTGCTCACCGTGGGGAACCTTCAGCGACGTGTCGCGAACCTCGCGGCTCTTCTCGTTGAAGATCGCGCGAAGCAGGCGCTCCTCGGCCGACAGCTCGGTCTCACCCTTGGGCGTGACCTTGCCGACCAGGATGTCGCCGGGACGAACCTCGGCGCCGATGCGGATGATGCCGCGCTCGTCGAGGTCCTTCAGCAGGTCGGGGCTGACGTTGGGGAGATCACGGGTGATCTCCTCCTTGCCGAGCTTCGTGTCACGGGCGTCGACCTCGTACTCCTCGATGTGGATCGACGAGAGGGTGTCATCCTTCACCAGGTCCTGGCTCAGGATGATGGCGTCCTCGAAGTTGTGGCCTTCCCACGTCATGAACGCGACGAGGAGGTTCTTTCCGAGGGCCAGCTCACCGTTTTCGGTGGCAGGACCGTCGGCGATGACCTCGCCGGCCTCGATCCGCTCACCGGCCGAGACGATGACGCGCTGGTTGTAGGATGTGCCCTGGTTCGAGCGGTCGAACTTGCGCAGGAAGTACTCGTCGATCCCGCCCTCGTCGGTCTGGACGGCGACGACGTCCGCCGAGACCTCGATGACGACACCGGAGCGCTTGGCGGTGACCACGTCACCGGCGTCGATCGCGGCGAAGCCCTCCATACCGGTTCCGACGACGGGCGAGTCGCTGCGCAGCAGCGGCACAGCCTGACGCTGCATGTTCGCACCCATGAGGGCGCGGTTGGCGTCGTCGTGCTCGAGGAACGGGATGAGCGAGGTCGCCACCGACACCATCTGGCGCGGCGAGACATCCATGTAGCCGATGTCTTCGGCGGGAACGAGCTCCACCTCGCCGCCCTTCGAACGGGCGAGCACGCGGGTCTCTTCGAAGTGACCGTCGGCCTTCAGCGGCGCGTTGGCCTGGGCGACGATGTAGTCGTCCTCCTCGGCGGCAGTGAGGTAGTCGATCTGGTCGGTGACCCGGCCGTCGATGACCTTGCGGTACGGCGTCTCGATGAAGCCGAAGGCGTTGATCCGCGCGAACGATGCGAGCGAACCGATCAGACCGATGTTCGGGCCTTCCGGCGTCTCGATCGGGCACATGCGGCCGTAGTGCGACGGGTGAACGTCACGGACCTCGACGCCGGCGCGCTCACGCGACAGACCACCGGGTCCGAGCGCCGAGAGGCGACGCTTGTGGGTCAGCCCCGCGAGCGGGTTGTTCTGGTCCATGAACTGCGAGAGCTGCGAGGTTCCGAAGAACTCCTTGATCGCGGCAACGACCGGGCGCACGTTGATCAGGGTCTGGGGGGTGATCGCCTCGATGTCCTGCGTCGTCATGCGCTCGCGAACGACACGCTCCATGCGCGACAGACCCGTGCGGACCTGGTTCTGGATGAGCTCGCCGACGGCGCGGATGCGGCGGTTGCCGAAGTTGTCGATGTCATCGACATCCAGGCGGATGGTCGCCGGCTTGCCGCCGCGAACGCCCTCGAAGCTCGCATCGCCGCGGTGCAGGCGAACGAGGTACTTGATCGTCGCGACGATGTCGTCGACGGTGAGTACCGAGTCGCTGAGCGGGCCCGACAGGCCGAGCTTCTGGTTGATCTTGTAGCGACCGACCTTGGCGAGGTCGTAGCGCTTGGCGTTGAAGTAGAAGTTGTCCAGCAGCGCACGGGCGGCCTCAGCGGCTACCTGCTCGCCCGGACGGAGCTTGCGGTAGATGTCGCGGAGGGCGTCTTCCTTCGTGAGGATCGTGTCCTTGGACAGGGTCTCTTCGATGGAGTCGAAACCGGCGAACTCCTCGAGGATCTGCTCGCTGGTCAGGCCCAGGGCCTTGAGGAAGACGGTGACCGACTGCTTGCGCTTGCGGTCGATGCGCACACCGACCTGGTCGCGCTTGTCGATTTCGAACTCGAGCCAGGCGCCGCGGCTCGGGATGATGCGCGCCGAGACGATGTCCTTGTCGGAGGTCTTGTCAGGAGTCTTGTCGAAGTAGACACCGGGCGAACGCACGAGCTGGGAGACGACGACACGCTCGGTGCCGTTGATGATGAACGTTCCCTTGTCGGTCTGCAGGGGGAAGTCGCCCATGAAGACCGTCTGGGTCTTGATCTCACCGGTCTGGTGGTTCATGAACTCGGCCTCGACGTACAGCGGAGCGGCGTAGGTCTTGCCACGCTCCTTGCACTCTTCGATCGAGTACTTCTCGGGCTCGAGGTAGGGGTTGGTGAACGAGAGCTGCATCGTCTCGCTGAGGTCCTCGATCGGCGAGATCTCCTCGAAGATCTCCTCGAGGCCGCTCTTGACCGAGATGTCGGTGCGGCCGGCTGCCTGCGCTTCGGCGAGGCGGGCCTTCCAGGTTTCGTTTCCGACGAGCCAATCGAAGGACTCGGTCTGCAGCGCCAGCAGGTCGGGGACCGTCAGCGTGTCGGAGATTTTGGCGAACGAGAGGCGGGATGCTCCGCGGCCGTTCTTCGGGGATGTGGTGGTGGTTGCGTTGCGCGCAGCAGCCAAGGGGATTACCTCCGTGGGCCCGGGCGGGGCACTATCCTTGTCGTCAGGTGAAGCGTTCGGTCCTCCCCGAAAACCAGCGCGTCTCGCACCGCATCGAGCGGGGACACGCAGGCACAGCCGACCACCATATGAGGGCAGGGGGAATCCAAGAGCGCAACCACCAACTATACGCGTTCCGGCACGCCGTGTCCAGCGGGATTCTTGACGAGTCGAAATTCGTGCGGTATAACCAGCGATCTCAGTGCTGTGTCGCGTGTATGAAGCGGATCGTGGCGCCCGGCCCCGCCTGTGCGAGCAGGTCGAGATCGGCATCCAGAACCGTGGCGATCACCGGGTAGCCGCCGGTCACGGGACCGTCGGCCAGCAGGATCGTGGGAGAGCCCGACGGTGGCACCTGGATCGCCCCCGGAACCATCCCCTCGCTCGGCAACTCCCCGGCATCCGTGCGATCCAGCCGCGGCCCCTCCAGCCGCATCCCGACCCGGTCGGCAGCAGCGCCGACAGTCCACGTCGCTTCGAACAGCGCGGTTCCCGACGCCGGAGTGAAGGCATCCTCGCGGGGTCCGGGCACGAGGCGGACGACCAGATCGGCCGGCGGGGGACTCCAGGGCGCCAGATCGGATGCCGGGATCTCGTCGACCGCGAGCGCCCCGCCGGAGAGGACTGCGTCGGCGCGGAGGGGTTCTGGCCCGAGGCCGGCGAGGGTGTCGGTAGCGGCCGAGCCCAGGACGCGCCGGGCCTCGATGCCGCCGCGAACGGCGAGGTACGCGCGAACGCCGGCCGTGAACCACCCCATCCGCAGGCGCTCACCGCGCCGCCACAGCTGCGCCGCGCCGTGGTCGATGCCGCGTCCGTCGATGGTGAGCTCGCCCCACGCGCCGGCCACGGCGATCCACACGTCAGCGAGCGCGGTGGCTTCGAATCCGCCCGCTGTGATCTCCAGGCCCGCCGCGCCCTCGGGGTTCCCGACGAGGCGATTGGCGGTGCGCAGGGCCGCGCGGTCGAGGGCGCCAGAGACGGAGACGCCCAGCGACCCGTGTCCCGGGCGCCCGGCATCCTGGACCGTCGCGAGCAGCCCCGGCGCCTCGACCCGCAGCACGGGACCACTGCCGGCATCCGCCTCCACTCCGCCTCGCGCGTGTGCGGCGGTTTCGTGCGAGTGCTGCGCATTTATGCGCAGCGGACGCACAGAACTGCCGCGCTCGAGGGAGGAGCTGGCCGCGGGGAGGTCGGCGACCTCGCGGAATCGAACGCGCATGCCGGGGCGTAGGAGCGCGGGGGATGCGGCATCCGGGTCGAACAGCGGGGCGGAGGTGGTGCCGATCAGCCGCCATCCGCCCGGCGTCGATCGCGGGTAGGCACCCGAGAAGCTCCCGGCAAGTCCCACCGAGCCTGCCGGGACCCGCGTACGCGGCGACGCGAGGCGAGGCACGTCGAAGGGCCAGTCCTCGCTCACGAGATACCCGAAGCCAGGCGCGAACCCCGTGAAGGCGACCGTCCAGGTGGCCGCCAGATGAGCAGAGACGAGGTCAGCGGAGTGGATGCCGAGGAAGGCCGCGGTCTTGTCGAGGTCGGGTCCGTCATACCGGATGCCGATCTCGACATCCGTGTTCCCGTCCACGGCCGCACGCGCCGGTACGTCAGTCACCGCGAGGGCATCGGCGAGACTCTTCTCGATCCAGGCGCGCACGACCGAGGTGGCTACCTCGCGCGGTGCGAACCGCACGAGGACGGTGCGCGCGGCAGGGACGAGATCCACGACGCCCGCGGGCTGTGAACTGGAGAGTCGCTCGCGGAGCGAGATGACGACCCGCAGCGCCTCGGCGGGGCTGATGCTCTCGGGCACCTCAGCGAGCAGACCCGTGTCGCCGAAGACTCGGACCCCGGCGCTGCTCACCACGGCGCTCGCACTGATATTGACGCAGCATCCAGGGCCGCCCGCACCGCACGAGCCGCCGCAACCGACCCTGGCGAGTCGCCGTGCAGGCAGAGGGAGGCAGCGCTCACCGCGATACTCGTGCCGTCAACGGCGACGACGGTGCCCTGGCGTGCCAGGCGCACGGCCCGGATCGCGGCGGCATCAGGATTCTCGAGAACCGCGCCGGGCTCGCCGCGGGGGACGAGCTCTCCGCTCGGCGTGTAGCCGCGGTCGAGAAACGCTTCAGCTACGACCTCCAGACCGTGCTCTCGCGCCGCCTCGGAGATCTCGCCCGGCATAGCGAGGATCGGCAGTCTTCGGCCCAGCCGACCCGACAGATCTGCCACAGCGGCGGCGAGCGCCGCCGCGTGCGCGGCATCCGTGCGAACAGCGTGATACAGCGCACCGTGGGGTTTGACATACCGGATGTCGGCGCCGACGTCCGCGAGAGCATCCAGCTGCGCAGACACGGTGCCGCGAAG
Organism: Microbacterium sp. UBA1097; assembly: GCF_002313585.1. Lineage (NCBI taxonomy): Bacteria > Bacillati > Actinomycetota > Actinomycetes > Micrococcales > Microbacteriaceae > Microbacterium > Microbacterium sp. UBA1097. The sequence continues at coordinate 118,572 of NZ_DCBW01000038.1, forward strand.
CTCGGCCGTCGCCATCGCGAGCGGCAGCCTGCCGAATCCGGGCCTGTCGGGGTAGGAGGGGTGAGCGCCGATCACCACCCCGAACCGGGCAGCCCGTTCGACAGCCTCAACCATGGAGTCCGGGTCTCCGGCGTGACCACCGCAGGCGATGTTTGCGCTGGAGATGACGGCGAAAAGCGCCTCGTCGTCAGCGGTAGGCACCCCGTCGACCGTTTCGCCGAGGTCGGCGTTCAGGTCGATGGTCGTCATGCGACCACGGTACGCCCGGTCTACGGTGGATGCGTGGCCCGAGCGCACGTCGAAGCCCCGCCGCCGCAGGTGCGGCTGTCGGACGGATCCGTGGCGCGCATCGTCCCGTCGGCATTCGCAAGCGGATGGGAACTCGAGGTCGGCGGCACCCCGCAGTCCCATGTCGACCTCGCCGATCCCACCCACCTGCACTTCGAGTACGTCGCACGGATGGGCGCCGTGATCGATCAGCTCGGAGAGCCGGGCGAGCCGCTCACCGCCATTCATCTGGGGGCCGGCGCCTATACGCTCCCCCGGTACGTCGAAGCGACCCGACCGGGGTCCCGGCAGCAGGTCATCGAACTCGAACCGGCTCTGGTTTCGCTCGTCCGCGAACATCTGCCGCTGCCGTCCAGTTCACGCGCCGGCGGCTCGATCCGCACGCGGACCGGAGATGCCCGGGCCGTGCTGGAACGGCTGCCAGCGGGCATTCGCGGTCAGGCCGACCTGGTGATCTCAGACATCTTCCACGGCGCGCGGACGCCGGCTCACGTCACGAGTCTCGAGTTCTACTGCCTCGTTGCGCGCTACCTCACGGAGACTGGCGTGCTGCTGGTCAACGTCGCCGACGGCGCGGGGCTCGCCTTTGCGCGGCGCCAAGCCGCCACCGTCCGCAGCGAACTCCCGCACGTCGCGCTGCTGGCCGAAGTGCAAGTCTTGAAGGGCAGGCGGTTCGGGAACATCGTGATCGCGGCATCCCGGACCCCGCTTCCCACCGCGTGGCTCCCGCGGCTGATGGCTGCAGGACCGCATCCGGCGAAGGTGGCGCAGGGCGCAGAGATCGACGCGTTCGTCGCAGGTTCGCGCCCTGTCACGGATGCCGACGCCGCGCCGTCGCCAGCGCCCTCGGCGACGCTGTTCGAGCGCTGACGGCGTGGGAAGCCGGCGCGATTCGCCGACGCCGTCACAATGAGAGCGCACCGCGTATGGGGCGAGGTGCGGCAAGGATGCGGAATCGGGCGGCCTGACCGCGGCGATCACCGCTCTGCGGGAAGGAGCGCGAGTGAGCTATATCCACGGCTACGACCCCGTCACGCTGCGCGAAGTAGTCAACCCCCGCGACTGCCGCGACCGCCTCGACGAACTCGGCGACCAGCGCTCGCTCCCCGCCCTGCTCGAGCGGGTGTGGCTTCTGAAGGTTCTGGACCGGCTCGACGACGCGCTCGAGATCGCCGACCAGACGGTGCGCACGGCCCGGATGGCGGGAACGCGCAAGGATCTGCTGCGCGCACGCATCCTGCACGCGACAGTGCTGCAGTTTCGCGGCTCGCTCGCTGCCGCCGCGCAAGAGCTCACCACCTGCGCCGTCGAGGCCGAGGGGGCAGGCTGGGCATCGATCGCCGCGTTCGCGTACCAGCACCGCGGCAAAGTGCACTACGACGCGGGAGACTTCGACGCAGCTCGCGCTGACTTCAAGCGCGCACTCTTCGCTCGCCAGAGCACGTCAGCCCCCGACGACCAGCTCGAGTCGACTCTTCTCGCGATCGACGCCGCCGAGCGCCGGCGGGCCGAGGCCGGCGCGGCAGTCGCCAGCTGACCGGCCGGTGTCTGAGGCCCGACTTACGCTGTCGTCATGTCCGAGTTGCACCGCGTTCGCCACTGGGCCGAGGCCCTGCTCTCGGTGCACCTGAGCCCGGAGTGGTCGTTCGGTTTCGACAACGCGAAGCGGCGCGCGGGCCTCTGTGACTTCACCCGCAAGCGCATCACGGTGTCCCGGTATCTCGCGGCCCGCCACGATGATGACACCAACCACCAGACGCTGCTGCACGAGGTGGCGCACGCCCTCGCCGGCGCGGCAGCAGGCCATGGGCCGCGCTGGAAAGCGATCGCGCGAGACCTCGGCTATGTGGGCGGGACCACGCACCACGGCGAGACAGCGACAGAACTCGCGCCCTGGGTCGGCGTGTGCCCCGCCGGTCACGTCGCCTACCGGCATCGCCGCGCGAGCCGGCAGACCTCCTGCGCCCGCTGCGCTCCCCGCTTCGACGAGCGCTACCTGCTCACGTGGACCAGGCGCGAGATCACGGCGTCCACGCGCCTGGCGGCGATGACCCCGCGCTGACGGCGGGGCTGCCGCCGGCGCCGCAACGCCCGAGCCCGCCTCCCACAGGTTACGGAAGGCGGGCTCGGGCTGAGAGCGCGATTCGTTAGCTCACCGTGCGGCGCCGACGCACGAGCCACAGCCCGCCGCCCACCAGGGCCGCAGCGAACGCGGCTAGCGCGACCGACACACCGATGAGGCCGCCGGTCGAGGCGAGGTCGCCGCCCTGCGAGGATCCACCAGGGGCCGCGCCGGGGTCGGCCGGGTTCGCCGGCGTCGCGGTAGCTACCGTGACCGACTGCCAACCGAGGAGCGTGCCGTCGCTGCTGTCGTGCGCCCGTCTGCGCGAGCGAGATTGTGGAGGTACACCTGGCCGGCTCCGGCGTCGACGACCTGCCATTGAGCGAGCGGGTCGGCAGCTGCCTCATCAACGGGCTCTGCGATCACCTGCAGGTAGCGCCAGAACTCATCGCTGTCGCTGCGGCGGGCAAGGACCTCGCCGTCGGCGTTGGTGAAGACGAACACGTCTTCCTTGCCGAGCACCGGGTATGCGAGGACCTCCTGCGCGGTGATCGCCGACGCGGTGTCACCGATCTCGAAGATGGCTGCGGCAGCCGGTGTGTCATCGGGATTGGTCAGCTGAGCCTGCTCGGAGCCGATCACGAGCACCTTGCCTGCGGCATGGACGTTCTCGATGAGAAGCGTCTCGGCGGGGCCGACGAGCTGATTTCCGTCTTCAGCGGTAGCGACAGCGGGAACGAGGAGAGCGCACCCGAGCGCGAGTGCAGCTCAGGCTGCAGCAGCGCTCCGAGTGACGCGTCGATCGACGGTCATGAACGGAGGATTCCTTTCCACGACGGCACCGGGCGATGCCGACGGGGGACGAACCTAACCGCGAAGGATGACAGAAGTTATCGCTAACATGGCCGCGACGTGAGCGCGACACAACGCCTCGCGAAACCCGCGTGTCGTTCGGTTTCGCCTCTCTCGGCGACGCAGTTCACCGAGCCGCGTCGACCTCGGCCGCGGCCAAAACCGCGTCGCGCCGACCCTCTTCGAGCCAGCACTGGCCGGTGACGCTGGCGGTGAGCAGGTGGCGAAGCGCGGGGCGCAGTCCCCGGAACGCCTCACAAGCGGCAGCAGCCTCGGGAGACGAATGATCGATCCCTCGCGCAGCGAGTGCGTCGATCACGGCCCCCGCCCCGAAGAGGTCCTCCACCGCGAACCTCAGTGCACCAGAACTGGCGTCGGTTTGCCCGACCGCGATCACCGCAATACTCGTGCGCGCCGCCCGACGGTGCTGTTCTGCGACGGCAGCGTCGGCTGCGGCGCTCGCTGTGCGCAGGTCAGCGCGGATCACGACGGCGCCGCGATCGGCGGCTCGTGAGGCGAGGAGCTCGGCATCCGTGCCCGAAGCCAGCACGTCGACCACGATCGTGATCTCGGCCGGCGCGACCCGGTCGAGGCCGGCAAGACCCCAATCGAAACGCACCTGGTACCGGGACTGTTCTTCGCGAGGCGCGGGCTCGACTGTCGGCATCCGTCCAGCGTAGGGCGAGACCGGATGCGAGACTTGCCGCATGCGCGTGCTCAGCAAGTTCACGATCGATTGCGACGCCGACGCCGCCTGGCGCGCTCTGCACTCACCGCGGGTACTCGCCGAGGTGTACGGACCGTTCCTCGACATGCAGCCGCTGGAAGCGATCCCGACGCAGTGGGAGCACGGCCAGAATGCCGCAGTCGGGCTCAGCGTCGCCGGGCTTATCCCGGTCGGCCGTCAGCTCATCTCGATCACGGATGCCGAACGTGAGGTAGGCGGGGTGCGCGTGCGGATCATCCGTGACTCCGGGATGCCGCTGACCGGCCCACTCGCGGTCCTCGACGTCTGGGACCACCAGATGGCGGTGTCTCCCCTTCCGGATGGCCGCACCCTGTGGCGAGAGCGCCTCGTGATCGGTGGCGCTGCTGCGCCCGCGCTGTGGCCGGGCCTCTGGGCGGTCTGGCAGTGGCGGGCAGCCCGCATCCGTCAGATCGCGCCGTCGTGGGCGCACGATCCGGATGCCGTGACGGCCGAGTCAGGAGAAGCCGACGCGGTCGCCACGGCCTGACCTCTGACCGGTCTACTCGCTGAGCGCCGCCACCGGCGCGACGCGGGTTGCCAGGCGCGTGGGGGTGACTGACGCAACGACGGTGAGGATCGCCGTCGCCGCCACGATCACCAGCAGCGGAACCATCGGGACCGCGGGGTAGACGATGCCGGCCTGGATGATCCCGTCCGGGTTCGTGGGAACGCTACCGAGCAGCGACTGCGCTCCGACCCAGCCGTAAGCGATGCCGAGCAGAATACCCAGGACTGTCGCGGTCACCGTCACGTGCAGAGCCTCCAACAGCACCATCACCCGGATCTGCCGGATCGAGACGCCGAGGGCACGGAGAAGCCCGAGTTCCCGGGTGCGCTGGATGACGCCGAGGGTCAGCAGGTTCACCAGCCCGACGCCCGCGATCACCGCCGAGATCGCAACCAGTCCCATCATGATTGCCGCGAACGTGTCCATGATGCTCGCGAGCTCGGGTTCGAGACTGCCTCCCGCGTTGGCCGTGAGCACTGCCTTCACCGACTCGATAGCCACGGCGAACATCGTGACGAGCGTCACGCCGATGACGATGCCGATCGATGTCCGGGCGGAGCGCTCCGGGTTCCGGTAGGCATTCTGCACCGCGAGCCGCGCAGGAGCGGAGCGCCCGAAAGCACGGCCGACCAGGCGCAGCGCCGGAGGCATGACCAGCGGAGCTGCCATCGTGATGCCGGTGAACGAGAGGACTCCACCGACGAAGGCGACGACCACGCCGAGCGGTGAGACAAGTCCCAGCAGGATGCCCGCGGCAAGCGCAACCGCGCCGAGGGCGAACAGGATGCCGGCAACCGCGTGCTTGCCTCGACGGGCGCCTACCTCATCGGTGGCGAGGGGAACCGAGCCCGACACTGCCTGCAGCGGGGTGACCGCGAGAACTCGCCGGGAACCGATCCACGCCGCGAGCCACGTGGTGAGTGCGACGATCACGGCGGGCAGCAGCATCGACGGCGTGACGGGCGCGACGTGCACGCCATCAAGCCCGAGGCGGACTATCGCGATCTGCGCTCCGGCGGCAGAGACGACGATGCCCAGCACCGTGCCGATCGTCGCGCCGAGCACGCCGACGATCAGGCCCTGGGAGGCCACGCGTGCTCGCTGCGACCGCGCCGACGCGCCGATCAGACGCAGCAGGGCGATCTGGCGCGATCGTCCGGCGACGACAGTCGCGAACGTGTTGGCCGTGACGATGCCGGCGACATAGACCGCGAGCGCGACGAGCAGGAGCGTGAGGAATCCGAGGATGAAGGCGAGGGTGCCGCTGTCGCCGATGTACGGGTCCGCCCGCAGCATCGCCGCCAGAAAGTCGGTCGTGGCGATGAGCACGACCCCGAACACGGTCGAGATTGCAGCGACCAGGATGCTCGCCCCCATCCCGCGTTCACGCAGCCACGCGACGTTAGCCCGGGCGCGCGGCACGCGCAGCGACGGCTTATCGACGGATGCCACGACCGCGCTCATGCGCCGACCTCCGCCCGACGAGTCTGCGCGCCGGCGTCGGCTGCCAGCATGTGAGCCGAAATCTGCTCGGCGGTCTGCGCGGGCTTGTCGGCGACGAGGCGCCCGTCGCCGAGGAACAGGACCCGGTCAGCGTGGCTGGCGGCGACGGGGTCATGGGTGACCATGGCGATCGATTGCCCCCGGGTGCGGCTCGCTTCAGCCAGCAGAGCGAGCACCTCACGCCCCGAGCGCGAGTCGAGGTTTCCCGTCGGCTCGTCGGCGAAGAGCAGGTCGGGCGCGGTCGCCAGGGCGCGGGCTATCGCAACACGCTGCTGCTGGCCACCCGAGAGCTCGTGCGGCCGGTGATTCAAGCGCGAGCGAAGCCCGAGGGTGTCGATCAGCCCGTCGATGCGCGAGCGTTCCAACACACTCGGCGTGCGGCCGTCCAGGTCGAAGGGCAACAGGATGTTGCCGAGCGCATCGAGGGTCGGCACGAGGTTGAAGGACTGGAACACGAAACCGACACGACGACGACGGAGGATCGTGAGTTCGAGGTCACCGAGATCGGTGATGTCAGTGTCGCCGATCCACACCCGCCCGGCAGTCGGGGCGTCGAGCCCAGCCATGATGTGCATGAGGGTCGACTTGCCCGAGCCGGAGGGACCCATGATCGCGGTGAACTCCCCGCGACGGATGCCGACAGTGACGTCATCGAGCGCCCTGACCGTTCCGCTGCCGGAGCCATAGGTCTTGCCGAGGTTCTCTACGCGGGCCGCCAAGCCCATCTGCGTCGTGGTGATTTTCATACCTCCGACGCTAGGAATCAGGCCCGTACCCCCGCGTCAGCCCGAAGTCGCGCCGTCATCCATCGGAAGGATGATTCCTCGGCATCCGTCTCGTGCGAGGCTGCGGCCAGCGGCCCCATGATCGGTGTCAGACCAGGCCGTGCTCGTAGGCGAAAACGACGAGTTGGACGCGATCACGCAGCTCGAGCTTGCCGAGGATGCGACTGACGTGCGTCTTCACCGTTGCCTCGGAAAGGTACTCTCGCGCCGCGATCTCGGCGTTTGACAGGCCCCGCGCGGCGAGACCGAAGATCTCGCGTTCTCTCTCGGTCAGCTCGCCGAACGCTCGCGGCGCCGGCCGGGTCTGTTCGTCCCGGAAGTGCGCGAACAGCTGCGCCGTGGCCGTTGCCGCGATCACCGCCGAACCGGAGTACACGCTGCGGATTGCGGCGAGCACGAACTCCGGCTCGGCATCCTTGAGCAGGAATCCGCTCGCGCCGCCGCGGATCGCGCGTGCGGCTGCCTCATCGAGGTCGAACGTCGTCAGCATCACGATCCGCGGCGCGCCAGGGTCCTGTAGCAAATGCGCCGTCGCCTCGATCCCGTCCATGACGGGCATCCGGATGTCCATGAGCACGACATCCGGACGCGTGTCTCGCGCCATCGACAGGGCCGCCTGGCCGTCTCCCGCCTCGCCGACGACAGCCATGTCGGGCTGGGAGTCGATCACCATGCGGATGCCGGCGCGAAAGAGAGCCTGGTCATCCACGAGCGCGACACGGATGACGGCCGGACCGGGGTTGCTCTGGTCGTTCATCGTGCCGCGGACCCGTGAGGTTGCGGTTCCGCGGCGAAGGGGAAGGTCGCCCGCACGACCCACAGCTCCCCGACCATCCCTGCCTCCACTGCCCCACCGACCAGCCGCGCCCGCTCGCGCATGCCGACGATACCGTGGCTCACTCCGGCGGGGTCAGTCAGGGGCGCGGCATCCGCCGCGGGCGGGTCGACGGGCTCCGCGACAGGATTCGATGCCCACAGGTGCAGACGGTCCGGGAGCCAGCGCATCGTCACCTCGACATCTCCGTTGCCGTGGCGGATGGCGTTCGTGAGCGCCTCCTGCAGCACGCGGTAGATGGCCAACTGCACGGCAGCCGGCACGTTCGCGGGAGGCATCGGTTCCACGTCTACGCGCACCGCGAGGCCAGCAGCTCGCACCTGGGAGTACAGACTCTCCAGATCGTTCAGCATCGGCTGCGGCGCCATCCCTTCGCTGTGGCGCAACTGCGCCAGCAGCAGCCGAACATCAGCGAGCGCGCTGCGCGCCGTCGTCGAGATCGTCGCGAGCGCGTCCTTCCCCGCCTGCGGATCGGCGTCGGCTGCGTAGCGAGCCCCATCGGCCTGGGCGATGATGACGGCCAGCGAATGACCGACGACATCGTGCATGTCGCGCGCGATCCGACCTCGCTCCTGCTCCTCGATGCGTTCCCGTTCGGCACGCTCGCGCTCACGCTGGGTGCGTCGAGCGCGCAGGGACGTTCGAACCAGAGCACCCACGGTCCAGGCCAGGAGCAACGCGAACCCCGCAGCGATGAGAACAGCGGCTGCCAGCGGAAGGACGCTCCACGACGCGGCACTGAGCAGCTGCGAACCGAAGAGATAGCCGGTGATGACGGTGGCCCCGACGATCGCCGACGAGAATCCGAGCCAGTACACCAGCGTGCTCCCGTAGGCAGCCGTCGCGTAGAGCACGGCGAAGATCGCGAGGTCGACGGGCGACGGTGGACGCAGCATCAGCATCTGCATCGTCGCGCCGACCCACGCCGTAGCGAGCGCGAGGGGCGGTGAGAGCCGCCGCAGCGCGAGCGCCGCCGCGAAGAGAAGGCACATGACCACGGTCGGCAGTGCCGACTCGGCTGCCCAGCCGCCGATCGTCAGCTCAAAGGGGAGACAGAGCAGCCCGAACACTCCCGCAACCGACACATCGGTTGCCACCTGGTACGGCAGGAGTTCACGAAAGTGTGCGGAGCGTCTCACCTCACCCACGCTACGGAACGCGCGCCCAGAGCGCGTCAGTCTGAAGATGTATGTGCGCCGGGCCGACCGCCTACGGTGCAGGCGTCCGCTCGGTCTCGGTCTCGGACTCGGTCTGCGACGGCGTCTCGGGCGCGGTCCGGTATTGCTCGGTGATGAGCCGGTACGACCGCGTCGCGAATGCGAGCAGGGCGATGACGACCATGGCGAGACCTGCGAAGACGAACACGAGCGCGATGCCGCGCGCCTCCCCGTCCCCAAGAAGCCATCCCCACGTCTGCTGGCCGCTCGGCGTTTCCATGTAGGGGATGACCCAGAACTCCGCGATCGGCGCGATCAGGAACGCGGTGATGGGGGCGGCTGCCGATTCGAAAGCCGCGGCGAACCCGAACACACGCCCCTGCGATCCGTACGGCACGACCTTCTGGATGACGGTCTGCTCGGCTGCCTCGACCGCGGGCACGAGGGCCATGTAGAGCCAGATCCCGACGGCGTAGAGCAGCCACCAGTCGCGGATCGTGAACAGCGCGCCCAGTAGCCCCATGCCCGCGACCACGAGCAACATCGTGCGAATCGGGTTGCGTCCGAGGCCGAACCTGGCGATCAGGACGCCGCCGACGATGAACCCCGTCGCGGCGACCCCGAACACGGTGCCCCAGGCTTCGACACTGAACAGGGTCAGCCCGTACGGGTCCATCAGGGCGATGTAGACCCCACCGATGAGGTTGTTGAACGTCGAGAAGATGATGAGTGCGAAGAGCCCGGGCGCCAGTCTCACAGCGGTGATCGCGCCGCGCAGGTCGACACCGCGTCCGACGGATGCCGCCGGCTGCTCCTCGGGAATCCGGAGCAGGAGCAGGTGAACACCCGCGATCGCGGTTGCGACGATGGCGATGAGCAGCGTCCACCCCATGCCGAGCGGGCCGACCGACAGGCCGCTGAACACGCTGGTGATGATGAAGGCGATCCCCTGCACTGTGCCGACCAGACCGTTGGCATTCGCGTGCCGCTCTTCGGGGACGAGGAGTGTCACGAGGTACACCCAGAAGGTCAGCGCGAACCAGAGGTAGCTCGTCGTGATGTTCGCGGCCGCAGTGTTCACGAGAACGTGGAGGAACACGCGCTCGTTCGGGGTACGGATCAACCGCGTGCGCGGCGCAACTGTGGGATCCGCCGGAGCGGGAGTCGTCATGCGGGGAAGCGCACTGCGCGGCTCGGACGTCGGGAACAGCCGGATGCCGCAACTGCGGCGGTGGCGCTCAGCCCGTCACGCGCACCGCACGCGCGAGCGAGGCAGCCACGGCATCGACGTCACCGCTCACGAGACCGACAGTGACGCGGATGAGGGGGCGAGCGGTGCGGTCTGAGAGGAAAAAGGGCGACCCCGCCGCCACACCGATGCCGGCCGCAGCGAGATGAAGGAGCGCCGCGCGCTCGTCCGAGACGTCCCAGGAGACGTTGAGGCCGTCACCGGCAACGGCTGAGACTCCTTGGCGGCGCAGTGCGCCGGCCAGCTCCCGCTGACGAGTCCGGTAGCTCTCGCGGGCGCGAACCACAGCCTCGATCGATACGGGGTCTGACAAGAGATCGAAGAGTACGGCCTGGATGGTACGTGAGGTCCATCCCGGCCCCAGCAGCCTGCGCGCCACGACGCGGTCGACGATGCGCGATGGGCCTCCGAGCGCGGCGATGCGCAGATCGGGACCGTGGGATTTCGAGAAGCTGCGTACGTGCACGACCTGCTCTGGCAGCCACCGGGCGAGCGTCACCTCGGGCGCTGCGGCTACGAGCCCGGAATGGTCGTCCTCGATGATGACGACCCGCGCTCCGTTTCGCGAGGCGCGTACCAATCGCGCAAGCTCAGCCGCGCGCTCGGGGCTCGTCGACACACCCGTGGGGTTGTGTGCGCGCGGCTGCAGAAGCACCGCGGTCGGCCTCGTCGCGAGCGCACGCGCGAAGCTACTCGGCGCGATCCCCTCGGCGTCGAGTTCTACGGGGATCGGCTGCGCCCCCAGGTGCTCGATGAGGTCGAAGAAGTACGGGAAGCCGGGGTTTTCGACCACCACGCGGTCTCCGAAGCGCACGACCTGTTCGAGCGCACGACCGACGCCGTCCAGGGCACCGTCGACGACAGTGATCGCCTCCGCATCGCTCGGCCACACCCGGCGGAGCAACGTCTCCAGTTCGGGTAGCACGGGCGACTCGTGGTATCGACCGGTGTGAGCGCGCGGCGACACCCGCGAGAAGGCACGCGCGAGGTCGGGGAGCAGGTCGGCATCCGGAGTCCCTCCCGAGAGGTCGAGCCGCGGCGATCCCGGATGCTGGGCAAGGCCCTGCACGCGCGGCGACATCCACTCCTGCCGTTCCTCGCGCACGAACGATCCTGCCCGCCCACGCGAGACGATCAGCCCGGCCTGCGAGAGCGCCTTCCACGCAGCGCTCACTGTCGCAGGGCTCACACCGAGCCGTCCCGCGACCTCGCGCACGGTCGGCAGTCGCTCACCGGCGGCCAGATCTCCGGCCGTGATCAGGCGGGCAAGCTCTGCCGCGATAGCGCGCGGCGTGGGATCGGTGAAGTGCGCACGATCGATCACCGTGGTCATCGCCCACCCAATCTCGATCACACCAACATTTACGGTCGCGACACGGGACGAAACCGAAGGGAAATGTTCACGCCGAACAATAACAGACACGCCACGGCGCTTCGTGGCCCCTTCGACCGGACGGAGAGTGCACGAGATGACGACGGTGAGAGCGGCCATCACGCAGACGACGTGGACCGGCGACAAGGCATCCATGCTCGACAGGCACGAGCAATTCGCGAGGGATGCCGCCGCCGACGGCGCGCAGGTGGTGTGCTTCCAGGAGCTCTTCTACGGGCCCTACTTCGGCATCACACAGGACAAGAAGTACTACCGCTATGCCGAGCCGGTCGACGGCCCGATCGTGGAGCGCTTCGCCGCGGTAGCGAAGGAGCTCGGCACTGTGATGGTGCTGCCGATCTACGAGGAAGCGCAGACCGGGGTCTACTACAACACGGCGGTTCTCGTGGATGCCGACGGCACCGTGCTGGGGGCGTATCGCAAGAACCACATCCCCCACGTCGAGAAGTTCTGGGAGAAGTTCTACTTCCGTCCGGGCAACCTCGGCTACCCCGTCTTCGACTCGGCGGTCGGAAAGGTCGGCATGTACATCTGCTACGACCGCCATTTCCCGGAGGGATGGCGCGAGCTCGGCCTGAACGGCGCGCACATGGTCTTCAACCCCAATGCGACCAAGCCGGGCCTGTCCAACCGCCTGTGGGAGGTCGAGGGGCCGTGCGCGGCTGTTGCCAACGGCTACTTCGTCCTCCAGCCCAATCGCGTCGGCCGCGAGGACAACGAGTACGGCGACGAGGCTGTCAGCTTCTACGGCACGAGCCAGGTGATCGACCCGCGCGGCAATTTCGTCGGGGCGCTGGGCTCGAGCGAGCACGAGGAGGTCCTCATTCGCGACCTGAACCTCGACATGGTGCAGGAGATGCGCGACGACTGGCAGTTCTACCGCGACCGTCGCCCCGACAGCTACGAAGGGATCTCCGCACCGTGAGCACGACACTGATCACCGGCGGCACCGTCGTCTCCGCCACCGGGCGGGCTCCGGCCGATGTCCTCGTCGACGGCGAGAAGATCGTCGCCGTCCTCGCGCCCGGCTCGGAACTGCTCGGCACGAACCTGGCGGCATCCGTCGACACTGTCGTCGATGCGAGCGCCAAGTACGTCATCCCCGGCGGCATCGACGCCCACACGCACATGCAGCTGCCTTTCGGGGGCACGTTCGCGAGCGACACGTTCGAAACCGGCACGCGCGCGGCAGCGTGGGGCGGTACGACGACCATCGTCGACTTCGCCGTGCAGACGTACGGCACGAAAGTGCCCGACGGCCTTGCGAAGTGGCACGAGTTGGCAGCGGGAAACTGCGCGATCGACTACGGGTTCCACCAGATCGTCGGCGGCATCGACGACGAATCGCTCGCGTTCTTGCCGACCCTCGTTGACGAAGGCATCACGAGCTACAAGCTGTTCATGGCCTACCCCGGCGTCTTCTACTCGGACGATGCCCAGATCCTGAAAGCGATGCAGGTCGCCGCCGACACGGGGCTGCTCACGATGATGCACGCCGAGAACGGCCCCGTCATCGACGTGCTCGCCCAGCAACTCGTCGATGCCGGCAAGACCTCACCCTTCTTCCACGGCAAGGCCCGCGTTTGGCAGGCCGAAGAAGAGGCCACCCACCGCGCGATCATGCTCTCGAACATCACCGGGGCGCCGTTGTACGTCGTGCACGTCTCGGCGAAACAGGCTGTCGCGCAGCTCGCGGCCGCTCGCGACAACGGATTCAACGTATTCGGCGAGACCTGCCCGCAGTATCTCTACCTGTCGCTGGAAGAGCAGTTGGGCGCCTCGAGCGAGCAGTGGGGCCAGTTCGAGGGCGCCAAGTGGGTGTGCTCGACGCCGCTGCGCTCGCGCGCCGAGGGCCACCAGGACCACATGTGGCAGGCCCTGCGCACCAACGATCTGCAGATGGTCTCCACCGACCACTGCCCGTTCTGCATGAAGGATCAGAAGACCCTGGGCCTGGAGGACTTCCGTAAGATCCCCAACGGCATCGGCTCAGTCGAGCACCGGATGGATCTCATGTACCAGGGCGTCGTCACCGGCGAGATCACCCTGGAGCGGTGGGTCGAACTCACGAGCACCACCCCGGCGCGCATGTTCGGCATGTACGGCAAGAAGGGTGTCATCCAGCCCGGGGCGGATGCCGACATCGTCGTCTACGATCCGAACGGTCACACCTCCATCGGCCTCCCGGTCGACGACCTGGGTCATAGCACCGGCAAGTCCCACCACATGAACATGGACCACTCCGCCTGGGAGGGGTTCGAGATCGACGGGCACGTCGACACCGTGATCTCCAAGGGCAAGGTGATCGTCGACGCAGGCCAGTACCTCGGACGCAAGGGCGACGGCAGCTTCGTCAAGCGCGGCCTGAGCCAGTACCTGGTGTGAGGCGATGACGATGGACTTCGGTGTCGTCCTGCAGACGAATCCTCCCGCGTCGCGCGTGATCCAGCTGTCGAAGCTGGCCGAAGCGCACGGTTTCAGCCACGTCTGGACCTTCGACTCCCACCTGCTGTGGGAGGAACCGTACGTGATCTACTCAGCGATCCTCGCCGAGACCCGCAAGGTCGTCGTCGGCCCGTTCGTGACGAACCCCGCGACACGGGACTGGACCGTCACGGCATCCGTGTTCGCGACCTTGAACGAGATGTACGGAAACCGCACGATCTGCGGCATCGGGCGCGGCGACTCGGCGGTGCGGGTCACCAACGGCAAGCCGTCGACGCTGGCCGAACTGCGGGAGTCCATCCACGTGATCCGGGAGCTCGCGAACTCTCGAGCCGTCGAGTACAAGGGATCGACGCTGCAGTTCCCGTGGAGCCAGGGGTCCGAGCTGGACGTCTGGGTCGCAGCGTACGGGCCGCTCGCGCTGAAGCTCACGGGCGAAGTGGCCGACGGATTCATCCTGCAGCTGGCGGACCTCGACATCACGGCCTGGATGATCAAAACGGTCAAGGATGCCGCAGCGGCAGCCGGCCGCGACCCCGAGTCGATCGACTTCTGCGTCGCGGCCCCCATGTACATCGGCGAGGACTGGGAGCACATGCGCGACCAGTGCCGGTGGTTCGGGGGGATGGTCGGCAATCACGTCGCCGACATCGTCGCGAAGTACGGCACCGACGGCAGCGTGCCGCGTGCTCTCACCGACTACATCGCGGGACGCACCGGGTACGACTACAACTCCCACGGCAAGAGCGACAACGACCACGTGGACTTCGTTCCCGACGAGATCGTCGACCGATTCTGCGTCCTCGGCACCGCCGAAGAGCACATCGCCAAGCTCGGGGCGCTACGGGAGCTCGGCGTCACGCAGTTCGCGGGGTACCTGCAGCACGACAACAAGGAGGAGACCCTCCGCGTCTACGGCGAGACCGTGATCCCGGCCCTGCGCGAGAAGGTCACGGCCAAGTCGTGAGGCGTGACGGCGAGTGAAGCGGCTGCAGACATGAGCCGGAGGGCGACGGGACTGGGCTGGGGCATCCTCGGCGTGCTCGCGATCGTGCTGCTCTGGGAGGCCTACAAGTTCCTGGGGCCCGCGGAGGGTGTCGTGATCGGCGCCGTCGAGGGTCAGACGGGCTCGGGGGTCATGATCCTGCCCCGCACCCACGACCGTGCGATGCCGCACGTGTGGGACATGCTCGCGCGACTGTTCGAGCCGACCAGCGGGGGGGAAACCCCGCCGCTGATCGCGACAGTCGCGATCGCGGCCGTCACGACGCTGGGAATCGCCGCCGTCGGGTGGGTGCTCGGCGTCATCGTCGGCGGCGCACTGGCACTCGTGATGCAGCGCTGGCAGCTGCTGGAGTGGGGGCTGCTGCCCTGGATCGTCGTAAGCCAGACGGTCCCGCTCATCGCCTTCGCCCCGGTCATCAACGCGATCGGCAACCAGATCGACCGCGGCGGGACGAGCTGGCCGCAATGGCTGTCGGTCGCCGTCATCGCGTCGTATCTCGCGTTCTTCCCCGTCGCTGTCGGCGCTCTGCGCGGACTCGAAGCCCCCGACCGGATCCACGTCGACCTCATGCGCACCTACGCCGTCGGGTACTGGTCGACGCTGCGCCACCTGCGGCTGCCCGCCGCCGTGCCCCACCTGCTGCCCGCGCTGCGCCTGGCGGCAGCGAACGCCGTGCTCGGTGTCGTCGTCGCAGAGGTCTCGATCGGGATGCGCGGCGGAATCGGGCGGATGCTGATCCAACTCGCCGGCCAGGGATCCAGCGATCCGGCCGCCCCGTGGGGACCCATCGTCGGCTCGATCGTGCTGGGTCTGATCGCCGCCGGGTCCGTCGCGCTGATCGGGGTCGGACTCCACCGCTACCGACGAGGAGAGGCCACCGCATGACCCCTCAGACACCGACCGCGCCGACCGCGACCGCCGCCGTGCACGCACGCGACGTGGGCAAGTTCTTCCCGACGAAGGCGGGCGATGTCACGGCGCTGACGGGCGTCGATCTCGAAGTCGCGGCCGGCGAGTTCGTCTCGCTGATCGGGCCCTCGGGATGCGGAAAGTCGACGCTGCTGCGCCTGATCGCCGATCTCGATTCGGCCACGAGCGGGGATCTGCAGATCTTCGGCAAACCCGCGGCGCGCGCCCGGGTCGACCAGGACTACGGCATCGCGTTCCAGCAGGCGGGACTGCTGCCGTGGCGCACTGTGGCCGCGAACATCGCCCTGCCGCTCGAGCTTCACGGCACCGCCAAGCCGGAACGCGCCGCGCGGGTCGCGGAGCTCGCCGAACTCGTGGGGTTGTCGGATTTCACCGAACGCTATCCCGACCAGTTGTCGGGCGGGATGCAACAGCGTGTCGCAATCGCGCGCGCCCTCGCGACCCGTCCGCGCCTGCTGCTGATGGACGAGCCGTTCGGGGCGCTCGATGAGATGACCCGCGAGTACCTGCAGTCCGAGCTGACCCGCATCGCCGCCGAGACCGGCGCCGCGGTGGTGTTCGTGACGCACTCGATCCCCGAGGCGGTGTTCCTGTCTGACCGTGTCGTCGTGATGAGCCCGCGACCGGGCCGCATCACCGAAGTCGTCACGGTGGGACTCGGCGACGCGCGTGACGACGACCTGCGCGAGTCCCCCGCCTATTTCGAGCGGGTCACGGCTGTACGCGAAGCGTTGCACGGCTCGAAGATCGAGAGGGCGAACGAACGATGAGCCTGCGCGAACCCACCGCTCCCGCGCTGCCGTCGTGGGTGCGCACCGCCGCTCCCGTCGGGGTCGGCATCCTCGGGCTCGTGGCCTGGGTGCTGTACGTGGACGTCGCAGCCGCCGCGCCCCGGATGCTGCCGAGTCCGATCGCGATCGCGCAGGAGTTCGTGCTGCGGTGGAACATCATCGCCGAGGGGATGGCCGTCACCGCGACCAACGCCTTCGTGGGGCTCATCGCGGGATCGCTCATCGCCATCGCGCTGGCCGCGCTCGCCGCGGCGATCCGGCCGATCGACGGGATGCTGGCCCCCCTCGTCGCGGCGCTCGCGGTGATTCCGATCGTCGCGATCACGCCGGTGTTGAACACGATGTTCGGGGCGTCCAGCCAGTTCGGGAGGCAGGCGGTTGCAGGTCTTGCCGCGTTCATCCCGGTGTTCGTCAACGTGTTGCGGGGCCTGCGGCAGAGCCGGCCCGTGCACCGCGACCTGTTCCGCGCGTCGGCTGCCACGTCGGCGCAGACTTTCCGACTGCTGACCCTGCCGACGGCCCTGCCCTACCTCATGACGGGTCTGCGGATCGCAAGTTCGCTGGCGGTCATCGCGGCCCTCGTCGCGGAGTACTTCGGCGGGCCCGCTGACGGCATCGGCACCGCGATCGCGACGTACGCCAAGTCGGGGCGGGCCGCGCTCGCCTGGGCCTTCGTCCTCGGCGGAATCATCATCGGCCTCTTCTTCTTCCTGGTCACCTCGCTGCTCGAGCGGCTGGCGACCCGAAGGATGCCGGTCTAACCGGCATCGAGCACCACCCGTACCACCGAGAGAGCACCCCACAGATGAAGGGAACACCGTGAGACACAGCACCAGACGCGGCCTCGTGGCCGCATCCACCCTCACCGTCGCCGCACTCGCACTGGCGGCGTGCGCGGGATCATCCGAACCCGCAACGACCGAAGACAGCGGCGAGTTCGAGCCGCTCACGTCCGTGAGTTTGCAGCTGCAATGGCTGCCGCAAGCACAGTTCGCGGGCTACTACGTCGCCCTCGACCAGGGCTACTTCGCCGAAGAGGGCTTCGACGATGTCGAGATCGTCCCCTCGGGCGGTGACATCGTGCCGCAGGACGCGCTGATCGCCGGCGACGTGGACTTCGCGATCGCCTGGGTCCCGAAGGTGCTCGGCAGCCTCGAGGCGACCGGTGCGGAACTCACCGACATCGCGCAGGTCTACCAGGAATCGGGGACGACCCAGGTGTCGTGGGCCGACTCGGGGATCGAGAGCGTCGCCGACTTCGAGGGCAAGCGGATCGGCTCGTGGGGCTTCGGCAACGAGTGGGAGATCTTCGCGGCGATGGCCGCCGAGGACCTCGACTCCAGGACGGTGTCGATCACGACGCAGGACTTCAGCATGAACGCGCTGCTGGACGGAGACGTCGACGCCGCCCAGGCGATGACCTACAACGAACTCGCGCAGGTGCTCGAGACCGTCAACCCCGAGACCGGTGAGCTCTACACTCTCGAGGACCTCAACGTCATTTCGTACGAAGAGACCGAGGGCGCGATGTTGCAGGACGCGATCTGGGCCGACACCGAGCGCCTGGCCTCCGACCCGGCATACGCCGATGCGGCAGTGCGGTTCCTGAAGGCCATCGCCAAGGGCTGGATCTACGCCCGCGACAATCCCGTCGAGGCAGCCGCCATCACCTACGACTACGCGATCAACGCCGAAGCTGCCTTCCCGGTGGGACCCGTGCACCAGGAGTGGATGATGAACGAGGTCAACAAGCTCATCTGGAACGGTTCGGAGTTCGGCGTGATGGACCCGGCGGCCTGGGACAAGACTGTCGCCGGGGCCCTGTCGGCTGTCAACCAGGACGGACTGAACCTCATCACGGCCGAGCCGCCGGCGTCGGCGTACTCGAACGAGTACATCGAGCAGGCGCTCGCGGAACTCGTCGAGGAGGGCTACGACGTCTCGGCGACGTACACCCCGATCGAGGTCACCCTCACCGAGGGCGGCCAGTAACTCCCGCGCCGGGTCGGTCGGCATCGCCGGCCGACCCGGCATCACCCCCCCCACGAAGCAGGGCTCATGACCACCGACAGCGAAGCATTTGATCTCGATCGTGCGCACGTGTTCCACTCGTGGTCGGCGCAGGCGGCGCTGTCACCGCTCGTGTTCGCGGGCGGCTCCGGCACCGAGCTCTGGGACGAGTCGGGTAAGCGATACCTCGACTTCTCGAGCCAGCTCGTGAATGTGAACATCGGACACCAGCATCCGGCGGTCACGTCGGCGATCGCGGCACAGGCCGATGTGCTGACGACCATCGCGCCGACCGCTGCGAACCTGGCGCGCGGTCGTGCCGCGCAGCGCATCGTGGCGCACGCACCGGATGGCTTCGAGAAGGTCTTCTTCACCAACGGTGGGGCCGACGCGAACGAGAACGCGATCCGAATGGCACGCCTGGTCACGGGACGCGACAAAGTGCTCTCGACGTACCGCTCGTATCACGGCAATACCGGGGCGGCGATCGTGTCGACCGGCGACTGGCGACGGATGCCGAACGAGTTCGCTCGCGGCCACGTGCACTTCTTCGGCCCATACCTGTACCGCAGCGAGTTCTGGGCCGACAGCGTCGAGCAGGAGTGCGAACGCGCCCTCCACCATCTCCGGCGCGTGATCGAAGCCGAGGGTCCGTCGACGATCGCGGCGATCCTGCTCGAGTCGATCCCCGGAACCGCCGGGGTCCTCCTGCCCCCGCCCGGTTATCTCGCGGGGGTGCGGGAACTGGCCGACGAGTTCGACATCCTGCTGATCCTCGACGAGGTGATGGCCGGGTTCGGGCGAACGGGTCGCTGGTTCGCCTTCGAGGGCCACGAAGTCGTGCCCGATCTGATCACCTTCGCGAAGGGCGTCAACTCTGGCTACGTCCCGATCGGCGGCGTACTGATCAGCGCCCCCATCGCTCACGCGTTCGACGATCGCGTGTTTCCCGGTGGCCTCACCTACAGCGGCCACCCGTTGGCGGCCGCGTCGATCGTCGCCACGATCGACGCCATGGAATCGGAGGGCATCGTCGAGAACGCGCGGCGCATCGGCTCGGACGTGCTCGCCCCCGCGCTCACCGACCTCGCCGAACGCCATCCCGTGGTCGGGGAAGTGCGCGGCGAGGGTGTGTTCTGGGCCCTCGAGCTCGTCGCTGACCGCGACACCCGCGACCCGCTGCGCGCGGGCGAGATCGCGCGGGCGAAGTCCGAGATGCTCGCCCGCGGCCTGCTCCCATTCACCGTCGACAACCGCATCCATGTCGTGCCGCCGTGCACCGTCAGCGCTGACGAGGTCGCGCGCGCCGTCGAGATCTACGACGACGTGCTCGCCCTGTTGGATGCCGCTCTCTGACCCCCTCCGGCGCGGCCGAGACCGCCCGCCTCACGAAAGGCACTCCGATGTCCGATCTTCCCGTCCTCGATCACTGGGTCGGCGGCGCCGCCTGGCCCGGCACCTCGACCCGTACGGCGCCGGTGTACGACCCGGCGCGCGGCGAAGCGCAGCGCGAGGTGCGCCTGGCCGGAGCCGACGACGTCGCCGCCGCCGTCGCGTCCGCGACCGCCGCGGCACCCGCCTGGCGTGACGCGAGCCTCGCCAAGCGGCAGGGCGTCATGTTCGCCTTTCGCGAGATCCTGAACGCCCGCAAGGAGGAGCTGGCCCGCATCCTCACGTCGGAGCACGGCAAGGTGCTCGCCGACGCTCACGGCGAGATCGCCCGGGGCCTGGAGGTCGTCGAGTTCGCCTGCGCCGCACCGCACCTGCTCAAGGGTGAGTACTCCGAGAGCGTGTCGACGGGCGTCGATGTGTACACTCTGCGCCAACCCCTCGGGGTGGTCGGTGTGATCAGTCCCTTCAACTTCCCCGCCATGGTTCCCTTGTGGTTCGTGCCGATCGCCCTGGCCGCCGGCAACGCGGTCGTCCTCAAGCCCAGCGAGAAGGACCCCTCGGCGGCGAACTGGATCGCAGAGCGCTACGCCGAGGCGGGGCTGCCGGCGGGAGTGCTCTCGGTCGTGCACGGCGACAAGGAGGCCGTCGACGCGATCCTCGAGCACCCCGACATCGCGTCGGTGTCGTTCGTCGGCTCGACCCCCATCGCGAAGTACATCTACGAGACCGCGAGCGCGCACGGCAAGCGCGTGCAGGCTCTGGGCGGAGCGAAGAACCACATGCTGGTGCTGCCGGATGCCGACCTCGACCTCGCGGCCGACTCGGCGGTCAATGCCGGTTTCGGTTCGGCGGGCGAGCGGTGCATGGCGGTGTCCGTCGTGCTCGCGGTCGACTCGATCGCGGACACCCTCGTCGACAAGATCGCCGAACGCATGGCGACGCTGCGCACCGGTGACGGTCTGCGCGGGTGCGACATGGGCCCGCTCATCACGGCGGCGCACCGCGACAAGGTGGCCTCGTACATCGGGGTCGCCCGCGACGACGGTGCGACGGTCGTGGTCGACGGCGCGGGTGTCGAGGTCGACGGCGAACCCGGGGGCTTCTGGCTCGGTCCCACCCTGCTCGACGCCGTGCCGACCTCGTCTGCCGCGTATCGCGACGAGATCTTCGGGCCGGTCCTGTCGGTCGTGCGCGTCGGCGCGTACGACGAGGCGATCGAGATCATCAACGCGAGCCCGTACGGCAACGGCACCGCGATCTTCACGAACGACGGCGGCGCAGCGCGACGGTTCCAACGCGAGGTGAGCGTCGGAATGGTCGGCATCAACGTGCCCATCCCGGTGCCGGTCGCGTACCACTCGTTCGGCGGATGGAAGGCGTCGCTGTTCGGCGACGCGAAGGCGTACGGACCGCAGGCCTTCTCGTTCTTCACGCGAGAGAAGGCTGTCACGTCTCGCTGGCTCGACCCCTCGCACGGCGGCGTCAACCTGGGGTTCCCGCAGAACACGTGACCCGCAGCTGCCGCGCGTCAGGTGCGGGCAGCGGGCGCGACCGGCCTGTTCTCGTAGAACGTCTGGAGCACGACGGTCGTTCGCGTGCTCACATTGGCTGCCGCGCGAACCTCTCGCAACAGCGACTCGAGGTGCCGCGGAGTGGCGACCCGCACCAGCAGGAGGTAGCTCGCCGCTCCCGCAACCGAATGGCACGCCTCGATCTCCTCGAGGTGGGCGAGCAGCTCGGGGGCCGTGTCGGGCTGAGCCGGGTCGAGCGGGGTGATCTCGACGAACGCGGCGAGGGGCTTCCCGACCGCCTCGGGATCAACGACGACCCGGTAACCCGCGATGATCCCGCGGCTCTCCAGTCGGCGCACCCGCGCTTGCACCGCCGACACCGACAGACCGACTGCCCCTGACAGGTCGGCGAGAGTCGCACGCGCATCCACCGATAGCGCGCGCAGGATGCGGGCATCGGTGTCGTCATCGAGCCGAGGGAGCAGCGTTTCCGGAACCATGCGAACGAGCCTATCGACCGCAACGGCCGAAAGCCGGAAATATTCCTGCCCAAACGCATTAGGAACGGAGAAAATCTAGACTCGCGACGACCCTACGTTCGGAGGCCTCATGTCGACCCTGTCGTCCCCCGCACCCCTCACTCCCCTCGCGCCCGCCGAGATCGCCGCCTCGGTCGAGGTGTCCGCGGCCTGGCTTGCGTTGAAGTCAGCAGCCGAGGCGCTGCACCCGCTGCAGGCTGCCGACGGCTCGATTCCGGATGCCGCGCATCACGCCGCCGCCCGCGAGCACGTCGGGGCGATCATGCGCGCCGTCGAGGAGCTGGCACCCGCATTCCCGCACGATAGCGACTACCTCAACGCCCTCACCCGGGACTTCAACCGCTGGGTCGAGAGCGGATTCGGCATCCCGGACTTCCTCGACTCGCTCGTGGAGTTCCAACCGCAGCGGCAGCGCGTGGACGGCATCCGTCACCTCGTCGTCTTCCCGATGTACACGCAGAACGGATCGCGCCAGCGCCACGTCGAAGCCGTGCTGGTCGAGGCCATCTGGCCAGAATTCGTCGCCGAGCTCGAGAGCACCGACTACGGCAATGCCCTCTTCGTCTCGCTGCGCCTGATCGATTTCACGTCGGGCTATGACACGAACTCTGCTGTGCTCTTTCCCGAGACCGTGGCGATGCGCGAGATCCCGACCTTCACGTGGGGAGGGATCTTCCAGGACCGCGAGGCTGCCCGCTACCGCCGGGTCGTCCGCGCGGCGGCCGAGATCACGAAGCTCGACCTTCCCGCCGACGCGGCTCGAATGCTGGATGACGCCGCCCTCGCCGAGCGCACGTTCGTGATGTGGGATCTCATCCACGACCGCACCCACATGCGGGGCGATCTGCCGTTCGACCCGTTCATGATCAAGCAGCGGATGCCGTACTTCCTGTACGCCCTCGAGGAACTGCGCTGCGATCTGACCGCCTTCCGCGAGAGCGTGCGGATCCACGAGCGGCTGCAGGCTCGGCTCGAGGGCGGAGAGCCGCTGAGCGGGACCGAGGAGGAAACACTCGAACACGCGCGACTGGTCCAGTACGCCGTCGTGTTCGACCGCATCTTCCGCTTCGCGATCACGGGCTCCCGGGTGCGCAATTACGACGGGCTGGGCGGGCAGTTGCTGTTCGCCTGGCTGCATCAGCGCGGCGTGCTCAACTGGACCGATACCGCCCTGTCGATCGACTGGGACGCCGTCCCTGCCGCCGTCGTTGCGCTCGCCGACAGCATCGACGAGTTGTACTGGGCCTCGATCGACCGCCCCAAGCCCGTGCACTGGTTGGCCGCCTACGACCTCATCCGCCAGACGCTGCCGCCCCACCCCGCCTCGCGGTGGAACCGGGGACTCCCCGACGACGTGCTCGCTGGCCCCCTCTCGGGCTACACGGATGCCGTGCTCGACGACGAGTTCCCGCTGTCGATGTTCTACGAAGCACTGGAGAAGAAGATGCGCCCGGTGATCGCCTCGACGGCCGGCATCCGGGCTGGCGACGCATGACGGCCTCGCGAGTGCACGCCTGCGCGAACCGTAGGCTGAGACGGTGACCAGCACCCCCGTCCACGCCCGCGGCTTCGCCTCCGACAACTATTCCGGCATCCATCCCGAGGTGCTCGCAGCGATCGCCGCCGCGAACGTCGATCACGAGCCCGCGTATGGCGCCGATTCGGTGACCGAACGGCTCCACGGTGTGTTCGCTGGTCACTTCGGCAAGCCCGTCGAGGTGTTCCCGGTCTTCAACGGCACGGGCGCGAACGTCACGGCACTGCAGTCGATGCTGCCCCGGTGGGGGGCGG
This sequence comes from Microbacterium sp. UBA1097, assembly GCF_002313585.1. Lineage (NCBI taxonomy): Bacteria > Bacillati > Actinomycetota > Actinomycetes > Micrococcales > Microbacteriaceae > Microbacterium > Microbacterium sp. UBA1097. The sequence continues at coordinate 142,367 of NZ_DCBW01000038.1, forward strand.
TGATCGCGGCATCCACGGCACACGTCAACAGCGACGAAGGGGGCGCGCCCGAGAAGGTCGGCGGCATCAAGCTCCTGACGATCCCGACTCCCTACGGCAAGCTGACGCCCGAGCTGATCGACACCGAGGCGTGGGGGTGGGGTGATGAACACCGCGCTCAGCCGCTGGTTGTCGCCATCACGCAGTCGAGCGAACTCGGCACGCTCTATACGCCGGCCGAGATCCGGGCGATCGCGGACCACGTCCACGAGCGCGGAATGCTCCTCTACATGGACGGCGCTCGGATCTCGAATGCCGCCGCGGCCCTGGGCCTCCCCCTGCATGCCTTCACGACGGATGCGGGTGTCGATGTGGTCAGCGTCGGCGGCACCAAGAACGGGGCGCTTGCCGCTGAAGCGATCGTGGTGCTCAACGAGTCGGCATCCGTGGGGCTGCACTACCTGCGCAAGATGAACATGCAGCTGGCCTCGAAGATGCGGTTCGTCTCAGCCCAGCTCGTCGCGCTGTACGAGGGCGACCTGTTCCTGCGTAACGCACGCCATGCCAACGCGATGGCAGCGCGGCTGCGGCGTGGGCTCGAGGAAGCGATCGCCGCGGGCACCATCACCGGGGTCGGCTTCACACAGCAGACGCAGGCCAACGGCATCTTCGCCACCCTGCCGCCGGGAGCTGCCGAGCGCGTGCGCGAGAGCTTCCGGTTCTACGACTGGGATGCCTCGGTCGGCGAGGTTCGGTGGGTGTGCAGCTTCGACACCACCGAGTCCGACATCGACGCCCTGATCGAGGCGATCGCCCGCGCGACAAACGCCTGAGGCACCTCGCGCGGGCTCCCTCAACCCAGATTGAGCTCGACGGTCGCGAAGGAGTGCGCCGGGAGCCGCACCGAGAGCATGCCGTCCTCGATCCGCGTCTCCAGCGACACCGGCGCCACCCGATCGGGTGCACTCGGGTCGTTGAAGTCCGACGCGCTCTCGGCGGTGAGTACCCGGGCACGGACAACGGTGGCAGCACGACCGCGCAGGTCGATGCGGACATCGAGGTCGTCGTGTGCCGAGAGGTGCGTCAACGACACCAGGGCGGTCTCGTCCTTGACGGATGCCGAGAGCGACAACAACGGTAGGTCCTCATCCCCCACCGTCTCGCTCGGCACCTCGAGGACGTGAGCGCCCAGCTGCAACGCATCCTGGTGACCCTTGTTCATCTCGAACACGTGGTAGGTGGGTGTCAGCACGAGGCTCTCGCCGTCGGTGAGGATCATGGCCTGCAGCACGTTGACGGCCTGGGCGATGTTGGCCATCGTCAGCCGGCGCGCGTGCCGGTGGAAGATATCGAAGTGCAAGCCCGCGACCAAGGCATCGCGCACGGTGTTCTGTTGGAACAGGAACCCGGGATTCGTTCCTTCCTCGACGTTCCACCAGGTGCCCCACTCGTCGCAGACGAGGTCGATGCGCCCGCGAGGGTCGTAGGCGTCCATGAGTGCGACGTGGGAAGCGAGAATCCGCTCGATGCCTGCCGCGTACGCCATGGTCGGCCGCAGAGCACCTGCTCGACGCCGGAGCCGAGCAGTTCATCGTCGTGGATGCCGCACCGTCATACCGCTTCGGACGTGCACGCGTGGACGGCTTCGAGACCACGGTGCGTTCCCGGCATCCGACCGCCACCATTCACCGGATCCGCGCGGACTGGAGCTCCCCGGGCGCCTGGCGCGCAAGCCTTCCCGCGCTGCGCGAGGCCGCGGCATCCGGGCCGATCGGCGTCTTCGCGATCTCGGACGAGATGGCCATCGGGGTGTATCGCGCCGCCGCCGACCTCGGCATGCGGGTGGGACAGGACGTTCTCGTGGTCGGGTTCGATGACGTGCGGGGAGCGAAGTGGGTTCAGCCCGCCCTGACGACGGTTCGCCAGCCGATTCGTGAGATGGCGGCGGCCGCTATCGATGAACTCGTCGCCATCGCCCACGGCGCCGACCCACAAGCGCGCATCATCGAATTGCCGACGACCCTGGTGGTACGCGGCTCGACCGGCACCTCAGGCGCCGGCCCCGAGACGCTCAGCCGCGAAAGTCCTCGGGATCGACCTCGTCGAGAAAGCGTTTGAACTCGTCGACTGACACTTCAGCGTCATCCTCGTCGAGCATGTCGGGCATGCCGGCTTCCTCGAGAACCGCGTCTGCCACCCAGATCGCGGCCCCCGTTCGCGACGCCAACGCGATCGCATCCGATGGTCGCGCGTCGATGACAAGAACCTGGTCGCCGTGGACGATGGTGATCTCGGCATAGAACGTGCCGTCCGTGATCCGGGTCACCTCGACGCGCGTCACCTGGGCGTGCAACTGCTTCAGCATCACCGACATGAGGTCGTGAGCAAGCGGTCGCGGTGTCACCGCGTGTTCGACGGCGACGAGGATGGATGTCGCCTCCTGGGCACCGATCCAGATGGGAACGATCGACCCGGTCCCGGGAGCATCACCCAGCGGTTTGAGCAGGATGACGTGCTGTGCCATCGAGTCCATCGCCACCCCGGCGACGCGTACCTGGACCATGCCGAACCTCCCTCACGGGCTCCGGCCAGACTACGCGTGCTCGGCGGCACCGTCTCCGGTCGGCGCGATGTCGGCACCCGCGGCGGCGTCGCGGTACTCGGATGGCTCCCACTCGGATGACGGGGGCTGCGCGCTCACACCGTCCGGACGGATCATCTCCTTGACCTCGGCCATGAAGCTCGTGAGCTGGTGCTGCTGCCAGCGCAGCTGCCGGGTGCGATCCTCCGCGTCGCGGAGCACCGTGTCGGCCTGGGCCGTCACCGCGTCGATGATGCGCTGCGCCTTCTCGCGTGCGCGTTCGAGGTGCTCGGACGCCCGCATCCTCGCGTCGGCCTCGATCTGCTGCGCCTGCGATCGCATGAGCTTGTCGAAGTCGTCGGCCTTGGCGGTAATACGCTGCGAATGCTCGAGGGCTGCCGCGACCTGCGCGTTGGCGTCGGTCGTGATGCGCTCGGCGTGCGCGACCGCCTGATTGTGCAGCACCAGGAACTCCTGCTGCGCGTCATCCTGACGGCGGGTCAGCGACTCCTCGAACTCAGCAGCCCGCATCCGCAGCTCGCGCACCGCCTCTTCAGCGGCGGCCCGCGACTGCTCGGTCTCCCGCGCGACAGCGGCGCGAGTGGTAGCCGCAGCCTTCTCCGCCTCGGTACGGATCGCTGCCGCCTCCTGCTCGGCCTGGACGACAGCATCCGCCGACGCTGCGGCCTCACGCTCGAGGCGAGCAGTGTGAGCGGTCAGCTCCGTCTGCATCCGCAGCCGGACCTGCTCGGCCTCGCTGTTCGCCCGCGCGATGATCTGCGCGGCATCGGCCTCGGCCTCGGCGCGACGACTGTCGCCTTCGGCGCTTGCAGCCTGGAGCAGTTTGTCGGCCTGGTTCGTGGCGTTGTGGATGATGGTGCTCGCCTGCTCTTCGGCGACCCGCAGCACCTCTTCGAAATGGCGCCGGTTCGGCGAGGCTGCCGAACCGTCGGCGAGTTCCTCGGTGAGCGCAGCGATGCGACTCTCGGCTTCTGCCAGTTGGGCGCGGACGGCGGTGAGATCCCCCTCGAGGCGGGCAACGCGTTCTGCGGCGGCGTCGGCGCGCGCGGCGCTCTCGACGGCGCGCTGTGATTCAGTCGCAAGGTTCGCCGTGAGCCGCGAGACCGCGGCATCCACGTCGTCGCGGTCGTAGCCACGGAAGACAGTGGCAAATCCGGTGCCGCCCGTCGAGAACCTGGAATCCGGCGCAGCATTCATGAGCTCATCGAACGGAGTCGACAGCGATGCGTCGGTGTGAGCAGATGGGGCGTTGTCGGGCATCCGGTCCTCCGGGACGTGCGGGATCAATCTCCCCCGAGCGCACACACCGTACCGCGCCCAGATGACGATCAGGTAGCGGGATGCTTGGGATCGGCCGTGCGTCGCAGCACGCCCCGACGAGCCCAGTGCCGCGCAACGTACTCGACAGCCTCGTCGACCGCGAAGGAGCGCGTGGAATTGCCCACCCGAACCCACAGTTCCGTCGAGGATCCGTCCTTCGCCTGCGTCACGAAAACGGGTCGTGGCGAGGGCGGACAAACGATCGCGCAGACCATCTCCCCGTTCGGCGCCGTGGGAAACCTCACGATCGGCAACGCCGCCGCGTTGCGCCCCAGGAGCGTGGAGAGCATGTCGCGCAACCACAGCTCGAAGCGGTCGGCATCGGGAGTGCGAAGGGTCGCGAGATCGCGGCCAAGCCCCAGAGCCTCGCCATCGTCGCTGGCGCCCACGACCAGAGTTCCGCCGCCACTGTTGAGGAAGGCGGCGACGGTCTTTGCGACCACCTGCTCCATCCGCGCGTCCTTCTTGTTCTCCCGCACGTTCCACCGCGCCGTCTCTTTGAACTCGACGCGATCGGACTCTCCGGCAGCCAGCAGCGCGCCGATGTCGACCTTGCCGGGGTCACGCCGCAGACCGACGAACAGCCCCGAAACGGCGAAAGTGACCAGGATGCTGGAACCGAACGCGATCAGCAGGGTCAACGGCGTCCACAGGCGGGCGTCCACGACGAACCATCCCGCGATGAACAGCCCGATCGCGGTCCCTACCACGGAGGTGAGGATCATCACCGGGAGCGACAGGGGGAGGCGCTCTCGGAACAGCCGCCGCATTGCGAGCGCGATGAGGTACGAGATCCCTAGAGCGATCGGGAGTCCGACGGCGAACTCGACGAGCTGGACGTTGGTAGGCATCGACTCTCCGGGAGTCAGCGCAGCGCGCCGACGCTGGCCAGCGCAAGGCGCACGAGCGTTCCCCTGCCACCTTCCATCTCGTCCGCCAGCGAGTCGGATGCCGCTTCCTCCGGCGACATCCACGTGACCTCGAGCGCGTCCTGGCGCGGTTCGCACGTGCCGGTCACGGGCACGACGAACGCGAGCGAGACCGCGTGCTGACGGTCATCGAAGAACGGACTGACGCCCGGAATCGGGAAGTACTCGGCGACCGTGAACGGCACGGGCTGTGGGGGCAGCAGCGGGAACGCCATCGGTCCGAGGTCGTTCTCGAGGTGGCGGAACAGCGCGTCGCGAACAGTCTCGCCGTAGCGGACGCGCCCCGAGACGAGCGAGCGGGTGATCTCACCGAGGGGGGTAGCGCGAAGCAGGATGCCGACCTCGGTGACCAGGCCCACACCGTCAGTGCGCACCGGGAGCGCCTCGACGTAGAGCATGGGCAGGCGCCGTCGCGCCTCGGCGAGTTCGATGTCGGTGAGCCAACCCGGATTGGAGGCGTTGCCGGGGGCGGGAGATCCGAAGCTTCCGTCGCCGACGGGATGACCGGCGCGACCGAACGAGGAGCCGATCCCGCCCAGCGGATCGCGGGGCGCTCCCTCGTCATCGCGCTCGTTGGGGTCAGGGTCTGGGGTCCGTACCGGCATGTCTCTTGTATACCCTGAGGCCATGAGCGAGATCGACACGCCGGCGCTCGCCGACGATACGGTCCTCTGGTCGAGCGACCCCGAGGACCGCGCCGGGCGGCCGCTGCTCGTGCTGCTGCACGGCTACGGGTCCGACGAACACGATCTGTTCGGGCTACGGCCGTACCTTCCGGCGGACGTCACGGTCGCCGCCGTTCGCGCACCCCTCACGCCCCCGTGGCCCGCGCCGGGATACTCCTGGTATCCGATCGAAGGACTGGATGGCCGCGACCCGTCGCGGGTGACGGACGCCGCGCGTCGCCTCATCGAGTGGGTCGACACCCTCGCGGGCGACGACCCGGTCGGGCTTCTCGGTTTCTCGCAGGGTGCGGCGGTCTCGATGCAAGCGCTGCGGCTGGAGCCGCACCGGTTCGCGTTCGCCGTCAACCTCAGCGGCTACGTCACCCCGGGCGACCTGGAGGGCGATGCGGCGATGGCCGAGCGAAAGCCGCCGGTGTTCTGGGGCCGCGGAACCCACGATGACGTCATCCCCCAGGCGCTCGTTGAGCACACGATGCAGTGGCTGCCCGCCCACGCCACGCTCTCGGGCGGCGCGTACCCGGGACTGACGCACAGTGTCTCGGAGCAGGAACTCGCCGACGTCCGCGAGTTCCTCGACGCACAACTCGCCGCGCTCTGAGGGTCGGGACAGGTCGGACTGGTCGGCAAACCGTAACCCGCGCGCAACAGTTCTCCGCCACGCTGTGTGCATGTCGATCAAGGTGGCTCTCGAGCACCGCACCGCGTACGAGTTCGCCCGGCCGATCTCGGTCGCACCCCACCTCGTTCGACTGAGGCCGGCCCCGCACTCACGGACCCCCATCGAGGCGTACTCGCTCGAGGTCAGTCCGAAGAACCACTTCGTCAACTGGCAGCAGGATCCCTTCGGTAACTGGGTGGCCCGCCTGGTCTTTCCCGAGAAGGTGGACCGGCTCGAGATCACGGTAGGCCTGGTCGCCGACATGATGGTCATCAATCCGCTCGACTTCTTCATCGAGGAGTACGCGGAGCGGTTCCCCTTCGAGTACCGCCCGGACCTGGCATCCGATCTCGCCCCCTACCTGCGTTCTGTCCCCGGCAGCGGTCGCGCCCAAAGATGGCGCGAGACCCTGCCGCCGCTGCCCGAGGACGGAGTTCCGACCGTCACGTTCCTCGCCGACCTGAACCGCGCCGTGCAGCAGCGGGTCTCATACAGCGTGCGGATGGAAGCCGGAGTGCAGACCCCGAACCACACGCTGCGCAGCGGCATCGGCTCATGCCGCGACAGCGCGTGGCTGCTCGTCAGCCTGCTGCGTCAGTACGGTCTGGCCGCGCGCTTTGTCTCGGGCTACCTCATCCAGCTCGCCCCCGACCAGGCGTCGCTCGACGGGCCCAGCGGGCCAGCCGCCGACTTCACCGACCTGCACGCCTGGGCTGAGGTCTACGTGCCCGGCGCCGGCTGGATCGGACTGGATGCCACGAGCGGCCTGTTCGCGGGCGAGGGCCACATTCCGCTGAGCGCCACACCCGAACCCTCGTCGGCTGCCCCCATCTCGGGTGCTACCGAGGCTGTCGAGGTGGAGTTCTCGTTCCACAACGAGGTGCGCCGCATCCACGAGGACCCCCGCACGACCCGCCCCTACACCGACGCGCAGTGGCAGCGCATCGACGAGCTCGGCGAGGCCGTCGATGAACGGCTGACCGCCGCGGATGTGCGCCTGACCATGGGCGGCGAGCCGACGTTCGTCTCGGTCGATGATGCGACGGCCCCCGAATGGAACACCGACGCCGACGGCGACCACAAGCGGGAGCTCGCAGACACGCTCGCCGAGAAGCTGCGCGAGCGGTACGCGGGCGGCGGCATCGTGCACCGCGGCCAGGGCAAGTGGTACCCGGGCGAGCCGCTGCCTCGCTGGAACATCGCGCTGCAGTGGCGCAAAGACGGGGTGCCGCTGTGGAACGACCCGTCCCTGTTCGCCGACCCGTGGTCCGATGAACCCCAGCCAGGCGCGACGACGGATGCCGAAACCCTGGCCCGGCGCGTCACCCAGACCCTCGGCATCCCGAATAGCCGCCTGCTGCCCGCCTACGAAGACCCGCTCGCGGCGCTGGCGGCGGAGGTGCGCAAACCCGCCGGTGAACCCACCGACGTCGAGGGATTCGACGAGCACGACCTCGCCGCCCTCGACCGTGATGTCGACACCCCCACCGGCTGGGTCTTGCCCCTCACGACCGACGGGCACTGGACGAGCCCCGTGTGGACGTTCCGTCGCGGCCGGCTCGTACTCAGCCCCGGCACGAGCCCCATCGGCCTGCGCCTGCCGCTGGATTCGGTGTCGTGGACACCCCCGGAGCTGACGGCAGAACCCTCGTATCTCGAAGAGTCACCGCTTCGCGAGCCCGAGATCCCGGACGTGTCGCTGCAGGGTGTGGCAACCACCGCGACCACCGCTGTCGCGTTCGAGGCCCGCGATGGTCAGGTGCACGTCTTCCTCCCCCCGGTCGCGCACCTCGAGGACTACACCGACCTGCTGCACGTCCTCGAGCAGGCGGCCTCTGCCACCGGCATCCGTCTCGTGATCGAGGGGTATGCGCCGCCGCCCGACACGCGGCTCGAGCAGCTCGTCGTGACCCCCGATCCCGGCGTCATCGAGGTGAACGTGCAGCCGGTGTCGTCGTGGGCGCAGCAGCGCGAGCTGACCACATCGCTCTACGACCTTGCCCGGCGCAGCCGCCTGTCCACCGAGAAGTTCGACCTCGACGGCCTGCACACCGGAACCGGCGGCGGCAACCACATCACGATCGGCGGCATTCAGCCCATCGACTCGCCGCTGCTTCGTCGCCCCGACCTGCTGGCAAGCCTGATCACCTACTGGCAGCGGCATCCGAGCCTGTCCTACCTCTTCTCGGGGCGGTTCATCGGCCCCACGAGCCAAGCTCCGCGTTTCGACGAGGGCAGGCCCGAGGCTGTGTACGAGATGGAGGTCGCGCTGCGCGAGCTGCGGCGGCTGGATGCCGAGGCTGCAGCCGCCGGCGGCAGCGCCCGCCCCTGGATCGTGGACCGGGCCCTGCGCCACCTCTTGACCGACCTGACCGGGAACACCCACCGGGCCGAGTTCTGCATCGACAAGCTGTACAGCCCCGACTCCAGCCGGGGACGCCTCGGGCTGCTCGAACTCCGCGGATTCGAGATGCCGCCGCATCCCGAACTCGCCCTCGTCCAGGCTCTCCTGGTGCGCAGCCTCATCGCCTGGTTCTGGGACACGCCCTACGACGAGCCGCTCGTGCGCTGGGGAACGCGCCTTCACGACGAATTCCTCCTCCCTCACGGGACGCTGCTCGATATCGAAGGCGTCGTCGACGACCTGAACCGCGCGGGCATCCCGTTCGAGCAGTCCTGGCTCGACGCCTTCGCAGAGTTCCGCTTCCCGCGCATCGGGCTGGCTCGGATCTCGGCGCCCGGAGCACGCATCGAACTCGAACTTCGGCAGGCGATCGAACCGTGGCACGTGCTCGGCGAAGAAGCCACGGGATCGGGAACCGCGCGCTACGTGGACTCCTCTGTGGAGCGCATTCAGGTCACGGTGCGCGGCATCGACGAGCGCCGACACCTTGTGACGTGCAATGGTGTACCTGTGCCTCTCACCTCGACCGGCACGCTCGGCGAGTTCTACGCGGGCGTGCGCTATCGCGCCTGGCAGCCGTGGTCGGCGCTGCATCCCTCGATCGAGGTGCACTCGCCGCTGACCGTCGACGTGATCGACACGCGTGCCGAGGCGAGCCTCGGCGGCGCTACCTACCACGTCGTCCACCCGGGCGGACGGGCGTACGAGCACCCGCCGGTGAACGCGTTCGAGGCTGAGGCTCGCCGTGCGAGCCGCTTCGAGGCCCACGGACACACTCCCGGGCACGTCGATGTGGGCGCCCTCCGCGAGCGCGGCCGCCACGCGGCATCCGCCGACTATCCGCACACCCTCGACCTGCGCAGGATCGCCCCGGCGTGAGCGTCCTCCGCGACTATGCCGCCGCGGTCACCCAACCCACGCTGCCCTTCGCTTCACCCCGGGGATCCTCGGCGCGCTTCGACGAGGTCATCGCACCCGACGGCACGTTGCGACCCGCGTGGCGCGCGATGGCCCCCGGAGCACTCACCCTCACCATCGACGACCTGTCGCGACTGAACCGCGAAGTCGGGGCACTCCTGGCCGATGACGGCGTGACCTACAACCCGGCCGACTCCGAACCCGAGCCGTGGCGCCTGGATCCCGTGCCCCTCGTGCTCGACAGCAGCGACTGGGCCAAGCTCGATGTCGGACTCGCGCAGCGCGCCGAACTCCTCAACGCTCTGCTCGTGGACGTCTACGGCGAGCGCCGGATGCTGCGCGAAGGCATCCTGCCTGCAGCGACAGTGCTGGGGCACGCCGGCTACATCCGGGCGGTCGCCGGAACCGGATCCACCGACCCGCACCCCCTGCTGTTCAGCGCCACCGATCTCGGGCGCGACGGCGACGGCGAGTGGCGGG
>NZ_DCBW01000038.1:152649-176301 GCF_002313585.1 Microbacterium sp. UBA1097
GCGAGTGGCGGGTCATCTCCGATCGCGTGCAGGCACCCTCGGGGCTCGGCTACGCGATGGAGAACCGCCGGATCGTCTCGCAGGTCGTTCCCGAGCTGTTCCACGGCGCCACGCTGCACCGCATCGAGCCCTACTTCGACGCTCTGCGCGAAGCGCTCATCGCGGCGGCACCGGATGCCCGCCCCGATGCACGCGTCGTGGTTCTCACCCCCGGCGCCCTGTCAGAAACCGCCTACGACCAGGCATTCCTGGCGGGCATGCTCGGCTTCCCGCTCGTGCAGGGGGCAGACCTCGTCGTGCGAGACGGCAAGGTCTGGATGAAACCCGCAGGATGGCCCGAGGTGACACCGCGGGAGCGCGTCGACGTCATTCTGCGTCGCGTGGATGCCGAATGGTGCGACCCCCTCGAGCTGCGGGGAAACTCGCAACTCGGCGTCGCGGGGTTGACCGAGGCGGTTCGCCGGGGCGGCGTGCGCCTTGTCAACGGGCTCGGCGCCGGTGTGCTCGAGAACCCGGCGCTGCTTCCGTTCCTTCCCGCGCTGTGCGAGCGCCTGCTCGGCGAACAGTTGCGCCTCGCGTCGACGCCGACCTGGTGGTGCGGCGATCCTGACGCTCTGGACCTGCTCACCCCGCGGCTGCTCGGAGCAGACCCGACGGTTGTCGTTCGGGCCATCGACGGGCCTCGGACACCGCTCGACGCATCCGACCCCGCCCGGCTCGTCGACCGCATACGGCACAGCCCGCACCGTTTCGCCGCGCAAGAGCTCCTCCCGCTCTCGCAGGCACCGACGTGGCGCTCGCCCGGCCAGGTCGACGCGAGGCCGGTGGTGCTGCGAACATTCACGCTCCGGCATCAGTCGACCTACCGTCCGCTCATCGGCGGGCTTGCCACCGCCGTCGCTGACGCCGCACTTCCGACCGCATCGAAGGACGTGTGGGTTCTCAAGGCCGATCCGGCGGACCTCGATCAGGGCTTGCCGGACGCCACAACGGTCGCCGTCGTCCAGTCAGTCCCCGAGGTGGCCCCGCGCGCACTCGACGACCTGTTCTGGTCGGGACGCTACGCGGAGCGCGCTGAGGATCTGCTGCGGCTCGTTCTCGCGATCCGATCGGATGCCGATCAGCTCACCGCACCCGGATTGACCGCGGCGCAGAGCACCCAGGTGCTCGTGGGCGCGACGCAGCGCCTGTGCGGCACGCGGTGGCTCGACCTCGACGACGAGTTCCGGTCGGTACTGCTCGACGGCGCTCGTCCCGGCTCGGTGGCGCACTCGCTCTCACGCTTGCGGACGACCCTCGAGGGAGTGCGCGATCAGCTCTCGGCCGACACCTGGCGGGTGTTCGCCGCCACCGATCGCGCCGGCGCTGCCCTGCGGATCACTCCGCACGCCCACGGCATCGGCGAGGCAGCGGGACAGATGCTCACGGCGCTTCTGGCGCTGCAGGGCACCTCGGCGAACATGATCCGCGATGCCGGCTGGCACATGATCGAGACCGGGCGGGCCATCGAGCGCGCGCTGCAGATCGGCATCCTGCTGCGAGCGACGATGGTCGACCGCCTCGTCGGCGACGTCGAACAAGAAGTTCTCGAAGCTGTGCTGCGTGCCAGCGAAAGCGTGGTCACGCACCGCCGCCGGTACCGCGGCGGGCTCTACGCGAGTGGCGTGATCGATCTGCTGGTCCGTGACCCCGAGAACCCCCGATCACTGCGATTCGCCGTGGCGCGCATCCGGGAGCACCTGGCCGCCCAGCCGCTGTCGACCGGGTCGACTCGCCCCGAGCGACTGCTCGATCAGCTCGAGGCCCAGATCGCGGACGTACAGGTCGCCGACCTCGCAATGGCCATCGATGACCGCCGGTCGACGCTCCACGACACCCTCACGGATGCCGACGCTCAGCTGCGCGAGATTGCACGGGCCATCGAGGCGCTGCACTTCTCCGCCGGTCCGCCGTTGCAGACCTACGCGTCACTGTCGCTGACCGAACTCACGGGGGCACTCTCGTGAGGAGCGACGCATGAAGTACGCCGTGTCGCACCGGACCGTCTACGAATACAGCGACGATGTGCGCAACAGTCTCGGGCTTGCGCACGTGGCCCCGAGACCGGTCGCGTGGCAGCAGATCGCGTCGCACACGGTGACGATCGATCCCGAGCCGAACGACATCAGCCACGAGCGGGATGCCTTCGGCAACGTCGTGACGTACTTCCACGTCACTGTGCCCCACACGCGCCTGGTCGTCGACGCGCGCACCGACGTGACCGTCGAAGCACCCCGCTATGACGGTGCGGCGCTGGCGCTGCCCTGGGAGCAATCGCGTCCGGTGCAGCATCCTGATGCGCCCGGCGCCTGGGCCGCCGCGGAGTTCGCTGTGGAGTCCCCGAAGGCTGAGCACGTCACCGACGCCCACGCGTATGCCGCGGCATCCTTGACCCCCGGGCGACCGATCGGCGAAGCGGCCACCGACCTCATGCACCGCATCAAGGCCGACTTCGACTACGACAAGACGGCGACCACGGTCACCAGCTCGGTAGCCGAAGTGTTCCGGACGCGTGCGGGGGTCTGCCAGGACTTCGCGCACCTCGCCCTCGCGTGCCTTCGCAGCCACGGAGTCGCGGCGCGCTACGTGAGCGGATACCTCGCGACCCAGCCGCCGCCCGGTCGCGAGCGGATCGTCGGCGCCGACGCCTCGCACGCATGGCTCGCGGTCTGGATGCCGGGATCTGACGAGTGGCTCGCGATCGACCCGACCAACGACCAGTGGGCTAACGACCGCTACGTCACCGTCGCCTGGGGGCGGGACTACGGCGATGTCTCCCCCGTCAAAGGCATCATCTTCACCACCGCGAAGCGTTCGACCCTGCGCGTTTCGGTCGACGTCGCCCCGGCATCCTGACGACTCCGCCCCACCGGCCCCAGGTCGCAACGGCGCAGTTTGTGCGCGACACGCCGGCATCCAGCCCGTCCGCCCGGCGCGCCGCCGACTCCATGCGCCGTTGCGACCTGCGCGCGGACGCGGATCGCCGCGAGCGCAAGCCCTCCTGACACGTCGTGTTCGTGTGCGAGGATTCGCCCGTGAAGTCCTACACCTGCCGGGTCTGCGGCAATCGCCTGTTCTTCGAGAACTCGGTCTGCGTCTCATGCGAGACACCGCTGGGATACTCCCGCGCCGAGCGCGACATCGTGCCGCTCGATACCGACGACCGCACGTACACGGATGCCGAGGGTGGCGTCTGGCACGTGTGCGCAAACCTCGGGCTATCGGGCTGCACCTGGCTCACGACGGATGCCGGCGGGCTGTGCTTCAGCTGCGGACTGACCCGCACCCGTCCCAACGACGCCGACCTCGAGGGGATCTCGAACTACGCTCCCGCCGAACGCGCCAAACGCCACCTCATCGCGGAGCTCGACGAGCTCGGCATCCCGATTCTCGACCGCACCGACGACCCCCGCGGCGTCGCCTTCGACCTGCTCTCGAGCGTGGCGGAACCGGTGACGATCGGGCACGCTGACGGCATCGTCACGATCGACCTCGCCGAGGCAGAGGATGCGCACCGCGAGAAGGTGCGGGCGATGCTCGACGAGCCGTACCGCACGATGCTCGGTCACTTCCGCCATGAGATCGGGCACTACTACGAGTCTTTTCTCATCACCGACGACCAGACGCGCGACCGCGCACGAGAGCTCTTCGGCGACGAGTCCGAGGACTATCAGGCGGCGATCGATCGCCACTACGCCGAAGGTGCTCCGGATGACTGGCAACAGCACTTCATCTCGCAATACGCGACGATGCACCCGTGGGAGGACTTCGCCGAAACCTGGGCCCACTACCTTCACATCAGCGACAGCATCCAGACCGCCGAGGAATTCGGCCTGCTCCGCCCCGCGCCGACCGCCTCGTTCCGCGAGCGCGTCACGAAGACGTGGATGCCACTGTCGACCGCTCTGAACATGATGAACCGGTCGATGGGCTACGACGACCTCTACCCGTTCGTCCTGTCCACTCCGGTGCTCGACAAACTCGACTTCGTCGCAGGCCTCGCGGCAGACGCGGCGGCCGGCTCAGTCAAAGACTCGTCGGCAGGGGACGTCGAACCCGAGTCCGGCGCGTAGCCAACTCCTCAATCTCGGCGCCAGGAAGCTGCGTTTCCGCTCCGCGGCGGCTGTAGGACCCCGGCCTTGAGGAGTTCGCCACCGGGAACCCCGGGCTAGCGTGATGCGCGCGAGCGCCGGCGAACGTGGTCGAGAGCGATGACGGCGAGCCCCGCCGGAACCGTCGTGGTGGACGCCAGCACCGCATCGGCAGTGTGCCCGTCAGCGGTCTGCGTGACGATGCACGTTGCGCCGGCGGGCACAGCCGGCAGGGTCACCACCCGGGTCGTTCCCGCCGGAGTGCCGGCGGCGAGCGTTCCCGAGTTCTCGACGACCGTCGTGCCGTCGTCACACCGTGCGGTCACCGAGACGGCGCCCTGGAGGCCGGCTGCCGCACCGGTGACTGTCACATCAGCGGCGAACCAGCCGGCGGCCACCGCAGTGATCGCCGCGTTGGCGCGGATCGGAATCGTGGCTTGTGCAGCGAGGATCAGCTTCTGGGCACTCGTGCGGCCGGGATTCCCGCCGTCGTACAGGAACACGTTTCCGGCCACGACGGTCTGGGATGTCTCCAGGCTGAATCCTTCGTCGGCGACCGTCGCGGCGTAGCGAGCCCAGAGCGACGAGCCCTGCGCGACCGAGGAGCCATCGGGGACGGGGACCGTGCCGGAGGCATCCGAGAACACGTCGATGCCCCGCGTCGAGAGCGTCGATGAGCTCACCGACCCGCCGACCGCGAACGGACCCACCACATCACCGGTCGTCGGCGCCGTCGCGGTGTCGGGCGTGATCGTCAGGGTGGGAAGCGGTGGCGCGGGGGTTGATCCGCCGGCCAGGGCAGCCTGGGTGGCCGCCACGATCGCCGCGATGGCATCGTGCTGGGCGGGATAGCCGAAACGCGGCACGACGAATTGATCGGTGAAGTACCAGATCGCCCCCTACACGGCGGCTACCTTCTCGGCATCCGTCGACAGCGCCGGCGCCCCGGGCACCACGGGGTAGTACTGGTTGAGGATGTAGGTGACGTAGTCGAGATTCGGGACGTTCGCCGAGGTCCAGTCGCCGAGTTCATAGTGCACACCGATCTCGGTCTCGGTCGCCAGGTCGATGCAGTAGGTCAGGATGTCGCCCGGGCTGCTCGAGCTCGGGTCGTTGAGCACGATCTGCGCTGTCTCGACCGTCCTTCCCGAGCCGGTGATCGTCGTCGGGTAGGGGGTTTGCGGGTCGGTGATCGCCGTCTCCTGGGCTCCGAACAGACCGCTCTGGTGCCGCATCGCGACGACCGTGGCTTCGGTCGAAGCCCGCGGGGGATCGCTGACGCCGGGACCGTTGCCGGGCTCCGCGAGGGCGGGTGCGGCGCCGATGCCGACGAGGAACGCGGTGAGAAGAGTCGCGGCGAGGACGGTTGGGGTGGCACGCATGGGATCCTCCGTACGTCACTCTCGCACGTCCGCGCTCACATGTGTGCGCTCCGCGTCACCCGCTCACCCGGTCTCGCCCCTCACCCAGCGTCAGGCTCACCGTCGTAGTAGTCCACGGCGTCGTCGTCACGGAAGAGCATCGTGGGGCGGGCGGTCGTGTACGCCATCGTCTTTCGCGAGTCCGGGTAGCCGATCACGTCCTGTTCGGATGTCGTGTCCAGGTCGACGTACCGGAGCGGCTCACCGCCGGTAGCCGTCATCCGGTGCGCGCCCGCCGGCCCGGGTGGAAAGACGACGACCTCCCCCGGGCCGATGTCGAATTCGGCACCCGGGGTACGCACCCGACCCGTTCCCGACAGGATGACGTAGGCCTCGGTGACGCCAGCGTGCCAGTGATATGGGTACGCCGACTGACCCGGCGGGATCTCCATGAATGAGACCTGTAGCTGAGTGCCCTCTTTGGGAACAACGACGTGCTTGGCGAACGTGAACCGTCCACGGTCGCCGTGCCGGGCCTCGAAATCGTCCTGCCGTCCGTGCACCACCTGGTCGAATGCCATGGTCGCTCCTTTGCTCACCGTCACGGTACTCCCTTGGGGGCGGCGCCGCCCGGTTCGTCTGTCAACTCGCTGGGGCAGCCCCGTTCGCGTCGACGTTCTGCGTCAGGGCCGGGACGAACCCCGCGATGCACAGCGTCGCTAACTCCTCAAGATCGGGCCACCTACCGTGGCCGCAGGCGCCCCACGCAGCATCCGTCGCCCGTTCTGAGGAGTTCGCTGCGGGCTGGGACCGAGACCGCCCCGGATGTCGGTGGGGCGGGCGAAGATAGGGGGATGGCGGATGTGCTCGAGAGGTTCGGTCCTGCCACGCAGGATTGGTTCCGCGGCGCATTCACCGCACCGACCCCGGCTCAGGCCGGCGCGTGGGAGGCGATCTCGGCCGGCCGTCACGCGCTCGTGGTCGCACCGACCGGTTCCGGCAAGACCTTGTCGGCGTTCCTGTGGGCCATCGACCGCGTGTTCCGCGAGAAGGCCGACGCCCCGCAGGATGCCGCGGGCACCCGCATCCTCTATATCTCACCGCTCAAGGCGCTCGGCGTGGACGTGGAGCGCAACCTCCGCTCGCCGCTCGTCGGCATCGACCAGGCAGCCCGCCGACGCGGGCTGAGCCTCCCCGGGGTCTCGGTCGGCGTCCGCTCCGGAGACACCCCGTCGACGGAGCGCCGCAAGCTCGTCGCGACGCCGCCCGACATCCTGATCACGACCCCCGAGTCGCTTTACCTCATGCTCACGAGCCAGGCGGGCCGCACCCTCACGGGAGTTCACACGGTCATCGTCGACGAGGTCCACGCCGTGGCCGCGACCAAACGCGGCGCGCACCTGGCCCTCAGCCTCGAGCGCCTGGACGCCATGATCCGCGCCGAGAGGCCGGATGCGGCATCCGTGCAGCGCATCGGCCTATCGGCGACGGTGCGACCGATCGACGAGGTTGCCCGGTTCCTCGGGGGCGCAGCCCCGGTCGAGATCGTCGCGCCGCCGGCATCCAAAACCTTCGAGATGCGGGTCACGGTCCCGGTCGAAGACATGCTCAACCCACCGCCGGCCGCGGCATCCACCACGGGCGGACCTGGCGTGAGGTCGACGGATGCGACGGCACCGACCTCCGGACAAAGCGAAGACTGGTATTCGCCATCCGGCGGAACACCCCCACGCCCCGAGAACACGGAGATGACGGGATCGGTCTGGCCTCATGTCGAAGAGGCCATTGTCGACCGGGTCCTTCAACACCGGTCGACGATCGTGTTCGCCAACTCGCGGCGGCTCGCGGAGCGTCTCACCGCGAGGCTCAACGAGATCTACGCAGAGCGGCTGGGTATCGAGCTCCCCGAACCGACGATCGCGGCAGCGATGCCCGCGCAAAGCGGCCAGACGGCTGGGGCTGATGCCGTGCTCGCGAAGGCCCACCACGGGTCCGTCTCGAAAGAGCAGCGCGCACTCGTCGAAGAGGAACTCAAGTCCGGCATCCTGCGTTGCGTCGTTGCCACGAGCAGTCTCGAGCTCGGCATCGATATGGGAGCTGTCGACCTCGTCATCCAGGTCGAAGCGCCGCCGAGCGCGGCATCCGGCCTGCAGCGCATCGGCCGCGCCGGTCACCAAGTGGGCGAGATCAGCCGGGCTTCCCTGTTTCCCAAGCACCGCTCCGACGTGCTGCACACCGCGATCGTCACGGAGCGGATGCTCGCGGGTCAGATCGAGGCGATCCAGGTGCCGCAGAATCCGCTCGACATCCTCGCGCAGCAAACCGTCGCAGCAGCGGCCCTCGCCCCGCTCCACGTCGAGGAGTGGTTCGAGACCGTCAAACGAAGCGCCCCGTTCCGCTCGCTTCCGCGCTCGGCATTCGAAGCCACCCTCGACCTGCTCGCCGGCAGGTTTCCCTCAGACGAGTTCGCAGAGCTCCGTCCGCGCGTCGTGTGGGATCGGGATGCCGGAACCCTCACCGGCCGCCCGGGCGCGCAGCGCATCGCCGTCACGAGCGGTGGGACGATCCCTGACCGCGGCATGTTCGGCGTGTTCGTCGCGGGCGAGAGCCAGAACGCGCGCGTCGGCGAGCTCGACGAAGAGATGGTTTACGAGTCGCGCGTGAACGACGTCTTCACGCTCGGCACGACGAGCTGGCGCATCGTCGAGATCACCCACGATCGCGTCAACGTCCTCCCCGCATACGGCCAGCCGGGGCGGGTGCCGTTCTGGCACGGCGACGGGATCGGCAGGCCCGCGGAGCTCGGGGAGGCGCTCGGAGCCTTCACGCGTGAGATCTCCACTGCGCCACCTCCTGCCGCCGACGCGCGACTGACGGATGCCGGGCTCGACGCGAACGCGAAGACCAATCTGCTCGCGCACCTCGCTGACCAGCGCGAAGCCACCGGGACGTTGCCGACCGATCGAAGCCTCACTGTCGAACGCGGCCGCGACGAGGTCGGCGATTGGCGTGTCATCCTGCATTCCCCGTACGGCATGCAAGTCCACGCGCCATGGGCGCTTGCGGTCAACGCGAGGATCCGGGAGCGGCTCGGTGTCGAGGGATCCGCCGTTGCGAGCGACGACGGCATCATCGCGCGCGTTCCCGACACCACGAGCGAGCCGCCCGGCGCCGAGCTGTTCGTCTTTGACGCCGACGAGCTCGAGCCACTCATCACGCAAGAGGTCGGCGGGTCTGCCCTGTTCGCGTCCCGTTTCCGCGAGTGCGCGGCCCGGGCGCTTCTGATGCCCCGGATGAATCCGAACCGCCGTAGCCCGCTGTGGCAACAGCGGCAACGGTCAGCCCAGTTGCTCGAGGTAGCCCGTCGGCATCCGACATTCCCCGTGATCCTCGAAACGCTGCGCGAAGTTCTACAGGACGTGTACGACGTGCCCGCGCTGCTTCGGATCGTCCGGTCGATCGCCGACCGCCGCATCCGCCTCATCGAGGTCGAGACTCCACAGCCCTCGCCGTTCGCGCGAGACCTGCTGTTCGGCTACGTCGGCGCGTTCATGTACGAGGGCGACTCGCCCCTTGCCGAACGCCGCGCCGCCGCGCTGGCCGTCGACCCTGCACTGCTGTCGGAGCTGCTCGGCACCGTGGAGATGCGCGAGCTTCTCGACCCCGACGTCATCACCCAGTTCGAATCCGAGGCGCAGCACGTCGCGCCGGACCGCCGCGTCCGCGGGCTCGAAGGCGTCGCCGACCTGCTCCGGCTGCTCGGACCGCTGTCTGGCGCAGAGGTAGCGGCACGGCTGCAGGCGGTATCCGGTGCCGCCGAGACGGAAGCAGCCGACCTCGAGCACACCGGAGCGGCCGCGACAGTCGCCGAGGCCACGGCTCACCTCGAGACGCTCGTCGCCAGTCGCCGTGCGATCGAGGTCACGATCGCCGGTGTCGATCGGGTGGCGGCCATCGAAGATGCCGGACGCCTGCGCGACGCCCTCGGCATTCCGCTGCCCGTCGGCATCCCGGTTGCGTTCCTCGAACCGGTCGCAGACCCGCTCGGCGACCTGGTAGCCCGGCACGCCCGCACCCACGGACCCTTCACCACGGATGCCGTCGCCGAGCGACTGGGCATCGGGACCGCCGTCGGGCGACTGACGCTGCAGCGACTCGAAGCGCAAGGTCGCGTCACGAGCGGCTACTTTCTCCCCGCCTCGTCGGCACTCGACGGCGGCGAGAACGAGTGGTGCGACTCGGAAGTACTGCGTCGGCTGCGGATGCGCTCGCTCGCAGCGATCCGAGGAAGCATCGAGCCCGTGCCGCAGGAGGCACTCGCCCGGTTCCTGCCCGCGTGGCAGCACCTGACCCGCCCGCTCGAAGGCGTCGACGGCGTACTCGCCGTGATCGAGCAACTGGCCGGCGTGCCGATTCCCGCCAGTGCATGGGAGTCACTCGTTCTGCCGAGTCGCGTTCGCGACTATCGCCCCGCGCTGCTTGACGAACTCACCGCTACGGGGGAGGTCATCTGGTCGGGGCACGGAACCCTCCCAGGACGCGACGGGTGGATCGCGCTGCATCCGGCCGACGCCATCGCCCTGAGCCTCCCGACCCGACCCGACGACGACATCGCAGCTGAGTCCCTCGAGGCACGCATCCTCGACGCGCTCGCCGGCGGCGGGGCGTACTTCGCGGGGCAGCTTCGGAGTCTCACTGACGCCGCTAACGAGCAGTCGGTGATCGAGGCGCTCTGGGCCCTGACGTGGGCGGGCCGGGTCACAAATGACACGTTCGCTCCCGTGCGCGGTCTGCTGTCGGGCGGGTCCCAGGCGCACCGCAGCGCCAGGCGCGCTCCCCGTGCGCGAATGTTCCGCGGGTCATCCATCGCGGCCACCCTCCCCCGTTCCATCACAAGCGGCGCGCGCGCGAGCGTCGGCGGTGTGAGCGCGGGAGCTGGCGGTCGCTGGTCGCTTCTTCCCGACCCGGAGCCGGAGCCCACGGTGCGGGCCGCCGCGACTGCCGGCATCCTGCTCGACCGCTACGGGGTCGTCACCCGCGGCTCTGTCCAGAGCGAGGCGGTCCCGGGCGGATTCGCGCAGGTGTATCGCACGCTCGCGGATGCCGAACGTGCCGGCCACTGTCGCCGCGGATACCTCGTCGAAAAGCTCGGCGGGGCACAGTTCGCGGCATCCGCTACCGTCGATCGCTTGCGCGAGTTCTCCGCGGTTGCCGACCCCGCTCCGCTGGCCGCGATAACCCTGGCTGCCACCGACCCCGCGACCGCATACGGTGCTGCGCTCGCTTGGCCGACCCTCGAGGGTGTCGGTCATCGCCCTGGCCGCAAGGCTGGAGCCCTCGTGACGCTCGTCGACGGCGAGCTCGCGCTGTATCTCGAGCGCGGCGGCAAGTCAGCGCTCGTCTTCAGTTCCGATGACGCGATAGTTGCCGCGGCCACAGCCAACCTCGCCGAGACCGCCCGGGCACGGCACCTCGACACGCTCACTGTCGAGCAGGTGAACGGTGACCCGATCTTCGGGACGGCCTTCGCCCGCGCCCTGCGCGAGGCAGGCTTCGTCGAAACCCCGCGCGGCCTCACTCTGCGCAAGACCTCGGGGTCGCCGCGTGCCTGAGGGTGACACCGTGTTTCGTGCGGCGCGGATGCTGAACGCGGCGCTCGCGGGCGACACGGTGACCCGTTTCGATCTGCGCGTGCCGCAGCTGGCTACCGCGGACCTCACCGGTGAACAGGTCCACGGGGTGCTGCCGCGCGGCAAGCACCTCCTCACGCGCATCGGGCCGTGGACGCTGCACTCGCACCTCAAGATGGAGGGCGAGTGGCACGTCTACCGTCCCGGGGAGCGCTGGCGGGCGCCGGCGTTTCGAGCTCGGGCAATCGTCGGAACGACGGATGCCGAAACTGTCGGATTTGACCTCGCCGAGATCGCCCTTGTTCCGACCGATCGCGAGGACGAGCTTGTCGGTTACCTCGGGCCCGACCCCCTCAGCGACAGCTGGGATCTCGACGAAGCGGCCAGGCGCGTGGGCGCGGACCCGCGAGAGATCCACGTCGCGGTGCTCGACCAGCGCAACGTTGCGGGGTTCGGAAACGTGTACGCGAACGAGATGCTGTTCGTGCGCGGCATCCATCCCGAAACACCGGGAACTCAGGTCGACGCGCGTGCCCTGCTCGAGGTCGGAACGCGAATGATCCGCGCGAACCGCGATCGCGTCGAGCGCACGTTCACGGGCGTCGATCGGAGGGGCGAGCGGATGTGGGTCTACGGCCGGGAGAAAAGGCCATGCCGTCGATGCGGAACGCCGATTCTCGCCGGCGCACTCGGTGCCGACGCCACGCGGGAACGGAACGTGTTCTGGTGCCCGCGCTGCCAGACCTGACGGTCGCGGGCAGCCGGCAGCGACCGCGGGATCAGTGACCGATGTAGCGGCCCGGGCGGTGGTTCATCGCCAGCACGAGGTTGAGCACGACGGCGCCGAGGGCGCTCAGCACCACGTTGGGCCACGGCACCACCAGCAGTGCCGCGGCAACGATGATGACGTCGAAGATCATCTGGGTCCAGCCTGCCCGGAATCCCCAGCGATCCTGCACGATGAGTGCAATGATGTTGATCCCGCCGAGGCTCGCCCGGTGCCGGAACAAGATCAGCAGACCCACCCCGGCCAGGAGGTTCCCGCCGAGGGTGCCGTAGATCGGGTTGAGGCCATCGATAGCGAAGAGGGCGTGGTGCACTACCGACCACCCCGAGACCATTGCGATCGCGATGACGGTCCGGATCGTGAAGCTCCAGCCGCGCTGCCACACCGCGAGCACGGCGAACGGAAGGTTGATGATCAGGAACAGCATCCAAAACGGCAACCCGGACGCGTACTGGATCAGCAGCGCGAGTCCCGCCGTGCCGCCGGTGACCGCTTCCGAGGACTGCAGCAGATAGAGCCCCAGTGATGCGGTGAAGGTTCCGGTGAGGATGCCGAGGATGTCCTCGGCCGGCGAGTGCGCGGTAGCTCGCTCATCGAATACGAGGGTGCGGGTGGCCTCCGGAGACGGGGTCGAAGGCTGATTCGGGGTCGCCGGATCAGCCTGCTGCGCGTCGCCGAGATCGTCGGTTGGCATGCCTCCCATTCTCTGCCAATCCGAAATCGAACCCGTTCCGAAGAATTGTCAAGCCGGGAGACGACGAACCCGAGATCCGGCACCATTGCCGCTACGAAGCAATCAGCGGCAAACGGATGCAGGGGAATGAATCTCCGTACCACGGCGTTGGGGAAGGTACTGGGGACGAACGGCCCCGTGGAGGAGATCGTGGGCAAGAACTACGTCGACATCGAAAACGACCACGGCGAGACGCTGCGGTATCGCAAGCACGCCAACGGGCGAGGGCTGATCGCGCACGGGGCCAAGGTGCACCCGACGGCGATCGTCGAGGCTGGGGCGTATGTCGAGCCGGGAGTTCAGATCGCTGCTGGCGCCCGAATCGGCCGCGGCGTGTGGATCGAGTCTGACGCGCTCATCGGTCCGGAGGTCGTCGTTGCGCCGCACGCGCACATCGGCCCGGGAGCGGCGATCGGCGCCGGCTCCAAGATCGGCATCCGCACCGTCATCGGCGCCCACGCGCGCGTGGCGGTCGGCTCGCTTCTCGGCGACGACGAGACCGTCGGTGAGAACGAGCGGGTAGCGACAGATCGTCGCGGCCTCCGGCTCGCCGCCTGAGCTGGGCAACCTCATCGCCATTGTCGTGGCGGTAGCCTGACGGGATGGCCAGGCGCGACCGATCTCCCCGATCACGTGATGCGCCTGTGCCACCTGACACGCCTCCGGCTGAGCTATTCCGGTTGGGAGCTGTGCCCGGGGCGACGCCGGGAAAGTGGATTTCGCTGTGGCGAGAACGGATGCCGCGCACGCGCCTGGAGCTGGTGGAGATCAGCCCGGCCTCGCAGCGTGACCAGTTGGTGGCCGGGAGCGTCGATGCGGCGCTGGTCCGACTGCCCATCGACAAGACCGACCTCCATGCCATCCCGCTCTATGACGAGGTCCCGGTGGTGGTCTTCTCAAGCGACTCGGCACTGTCGGTGGCCGAGGAGCTTACCCCCGAGGACCTGGCGGGCGAGGTCCTCATCGTCCCGGAGGATGACGTCCTTCGGGTGACAGTCCCGGGAACCCTCGAGCCGCGTTTCGTGACCCCGACGGACACGAAGGCGGCTGTCGAACTGGCGGCGGCGGGTGTCGGCATCCTGATCGTCCCGATGTCGCTCGCACGGCTGCATCACCGCAAGGACGTCACGTATCGGACCCTCGCGGGCGGTCCCACCTCGAGCATCGCGCTGGCATGGGTAGCTGAGCGCACCACACCCGAGGTCGAGGCCTTCGTCGGCATCGTGCGCGGCCGCAGCACCCGTTCCTCCCGCTCCTAGCGGCGGATCAGGCGCCTCGGCTATTCGCGACGGTAGGAAGAATCCGCGGCGTAGGATGTTTAGCCCCCAGAACCCACCTACCTGCGTGATTTCTCCTACCTCGGGGAGGGCCGCAACCGGATCAGGTGGCGCCCTGGGGCGGATGCCGAACCAGCTCGACCCGCTCGCGAACGTAGGTCTCGGCATCCGCGTAGCCGCCGGCCATACTCCAGCGCACGCGAAGCTGCCCGTCGCTCACTGCGAGCGGCGCTATCTGTGTTGATGGCTGCTCACCGAGGGTCGAGGTGTCGATGCGCCGCCACCCGAGGTGGACCGGGGTGCCGGGCAGGATGCCGCCACGAAACGCCGCCTCGGCGAGCCCAGCCCGCGCACGCTGGGACTCCGCGGTGTATCCGCGGCGCGCCGGCTCCCGCGACCTCACGATCTCGCCGGTCGCGTAGAGGTCGACGGGGCCGAGCAGGAGCACGCCGAGATGCCATGCCTCATCGCGGAGGACGACCCTCGGTGCGCGCGGAATGCCCAGCATCCGTGGTGTCACTACCTCGCCGAGCAGCTCCCGCGGCGCCGCGGCGAGTTCAGCTCTGGCCCACGCGAGCAGACCGGACAGATCAGCTGGTTTCACCGCGCTAGACCGCGTCATCCAGCTCGGCGGGAACGCGGCTGACGCGCTCGCCTCGCAACAGCATTCCAATGAGCGGATAGATCAGCACCGACAGCATTCCCGCGGTCACGAACAGGGCTGCCTGCGCCGAGGTGAGGAGATTCTCGTCCACGCCGATCGCGGTGACGGCGACGATGATCGGCAGGCCCGTCGCACCCAAGAGACCAAGAGCGATCCGATCGCGCACGCGCGACCCCGGCGGTGCGACGAGCATCGACGGCACACCGCGCACGATCAGCAACGCCACGAGGACGACGGGCACGAACAGCAGCAGCGCGGGGTTTGCCAGCAGTGCCGCGAGGTCGAAGGTGACGCCGGTGTAGATGAAGAAGATCGGCACGAGGAATCCGAAGGCGATCCCCTCGATCTTGCTCTCGACAGCCTCACGGTTCTCCTCGGATGCGTCGCGCATCATGAGCTGCCACACGATTCCTGCGGTGAACGCCCCGAGCAGGATGTCGAGATCGAGCGCAATACTCAGGGCGAGCAGCGCCCCGAGGATCAGGAACACGACACGGATCGCGTACTGTCCCGACGTGTGCAACGTCGCGCTGACCACGCGGTGCATCATCCCGTGCGGGATCCGGAAGGCGAGCCAGATCGCAAGCCCCGCGATCACGAGGAAGGCAGCGAGCACGATCGAGGCGACGCCCGGGTCTCGCCCGCCGAGGAAGACGGAGATCGCGACCAGCGGACCGAACTCGCCCACCGCGCCGACTGCCGCAACCGCCTTGCCGAACGGAGTCTTCAGTTCGCCGGCGTCGCGAAGGATGGGAAGGATCGTCCCGAGGGCCGTCGACGACAGCGCGATGCCGATGATGATCGCCGCGCCCAGCGGGCCGACGAGCAGGCCGATCAGGATGCCGATCCCGAGCGAGAGCAGCCATCCGACCGCGGCGTTGCGGCCGGTTCGCCCGCGGAAGGCCGTGAAGTCGAGTTCGGATCCTGCGACGAAGAACAGCATCGCGAGTCCGAACTGAGCGAGGGCCGCGAAGAAGTCGACCGGCTCCACCCAGGCGAGCACGGACGGCCCGACCAGGATGCCGAGCACGAGTTCGAACACGACGATCGGAACCGCGAACCACCGCCCGATCACCCGGGTCAGCAGCGGTGCGAGCGCTGCCAGCAGCGGGATGATCAGGAGATTCGCGGACATCCCTTCACGATAGCGAGCACCAGCCCGGGCTCGGGTCAGGGGCAACCACCGGCACGAACCCACACTCTTCTGCGCGAACCCACACGATCCGCACGCAGAAACGGGTGGGCTCGCACCCAAACCTGTGGGTTCGGCGCTCGGTTCGGGGCTCGGGTCAGGGGCGAGCGGGGGCGACGATCGCGGCGGAGTCGGGGGCGAGGGTGATTACGGATGCCGCGCCCGACGGGTCGGGGCCGGATGCCGCGGTGATGACGGGCTCGACCTCACCCCCTCCCGCGCTCAGCAGGATGACGGCATCCGGCGCCACGGCGAAGGTGTGCGACGACCCGGTGAGATTCACGAGGACCGATAGCTCACCGCGCTGGAGCACGAACCACCGCGCCCGCGGATCATCGCTGTCGGCACCACTCCCCGAAAGCGCATCGCAGTCCGCGAAGGCGGGATCTGTCAGCTCGGGCCGCGCGCGACGCACCGCGGCGAGGTCGCGATACAGCTGCAGCAGCCGCGCGTGGTCGACCCCCACCTCCGGTGAGGTGGCTGCCTCTGCCCAGTCCAGCTTCGAGCGGTGGAAGGTCTCGGGATCCTGCGGGTCGGGGACGATCGCCGGGTCCCAGCCCATTTTCTCGAACTCCTCGATGCGACCCTTTGCGGTAGCTTCCCTCAGCTCGGGCTCCGGGTGCGAGGTGAAGAACTGCCACGGCGTGGATGCTCCCCATTCCTCGCCCATGAACAGCATCGGCGTTCCGGGCGTAGTCAGTGTCAAGACCGCTGCGACGGCAAGCCGGTCGGTGGAGAGGGACTGGCTGAGCCTGTCGCCGGCGGCGCGATTACCGATCTGATCATGGTCTTGGCCGAAGGTCACCAGCCGCCAGGTGGGAACCGTCGGTGGGATCGGGAAGCCGTGGTCCCGCCCCCGGAACGACGAGTAGGTGCCGTTGTGGAAGAACCCTTCGGTCCAGACCTTGGGGAAGGCGCCCAGCGCGCCGAAGTCCTCGTAGTACCCCACGGTCTCGCCGCTGACTGCGACATGGAGCGCGTGGTGGTAGTCATCGCTCCACTGTGCGGTGAGACCGTACCCGCCGGCTTCCCGCGGCAGGATCAGAGTCGGGTCGTTCAGATCGGACTCCGCGATGAGCGTCAGCGGCCGACCCTGGTGCGCCGAGAGGGCATCGGCGGCCTCGGCGAGCTCCTGCAGGATGTGGGTCGGGCTCTCATCATGGAGGGCATGCACGGCATCCAGCCGCAGCCCGTCGACGTGGTAATCGCGCAGCCACATGAGGGAGTTCTGGATGATGAACTCGCGCACCTCGCGCGCGTCGAGGTTGACCGACAGTCCCCACGTGTTGCGCGCCGCATCACGCAGGTACGGGCCGAACTCGGGCAGATAGTTCCCGCTGGGGCCGAGGTGGTTATAGACGACGTCCTGGATGACGGCCAGCCCCGCGGCGTGCGCGGCATCCACGAACCGCTGATAGGCGGCGGGGCCGCCGTAGGCCTCATGGACCGTGTACCAGAGCACGCCGTCGTAGCCCCAGTTCCAGACGCCGTTGAACCCGTTGACCGGCAGCAGCTCGACGTGCGTGACCCCGAGCGAGATCAGGTGATCGAACCGCTCGATGGCGGCATCCAGGGTGCCTTCGGGAGTGAAGGTTCCGACGTGCATCTCGTAGATCAGGCCGCCGGCCAACTGACGTCCGGTCCACGAGCCGTCGGTCCACGCGAAGGCTTCGGCGTCGAAGAACGCCGATGCTTCGTGCACTCCCCGGGGCTGACGCCGCGACCGCGGATCGGGGCGCAGCGCGTCGCCGTCCCCGAGGACGAACCCGTACTCGTCACCATCAGCAAGCTCAACGTCTGCCGTCCACCATCCGCGCTCACGCACGGTCATCTCCGCGTCGGCATGGCCGGGTCGACGCATCCGTACCCGCTCCGCTCGGGGAGCCCAGACCTCGATCATGCTTCCTCCGCTTCTCTGGAACCCGAGACACCGGAGCCTGTGTGAGAAACCCCGTCACGTGCGGTGTCTCGACGCTTCTCGGGTGTCTGACGTGTCAGGAGCGCGACAGGAAGCGCGCTCAGCACCTCGCCCAGGGGCACGTCTCCGCCGGGATAGGCCCGGCCCGTGAGCGCATCGGTCCAGGTTCCGCCCGGAATCAGCATCCGGGTGTCGCCCCAGCCGCCCCCCGCCACCAGGCCCACGGGCAGCCGGGTGGCGACGGCGATCGCCCCACCCCGGTCGAAAGCTATGGCGTGCCCGGACGCCGAACCCAGCACCTCGACGGGCAGATAGCGCGTGAACAGCTCGGGCCGGTCGCGCCGCAACCGCAGCGCGCGCGAGGTTACCAGCAGCTTCGCTGCCCCCGAAGCGTCGATGGCGGGAACGTTCCCCTCGGACTCGCCACGGTCGAGCTCGGCGAGCATCGCCGCGCGCTTCGCGAAGTCGACAGCGCGACGGTTGTCGGGGTCCACCAGAGAGGTCTCCCACAACTCCGACCCCTGGTAAACGTCGGGAACTCCGGGCCCAGCCACCTGCACGAGCTTCGCAGACAGCGAGTTACTCCACCCCGGCTGCGCGATCTCGGCGACGAAAGCCTCGACCAGTTCCCTGGCTTCACCGTACGCAGCGTCGACGACGGCGTGCATCCGGCGCTCGAAGTCGGCATCGGGATTCCACCAGGTCGTTGCCTCTGCCGCTTCCCGTGCTGCCTTCTCGGCGTAGGCGTGCAGGCGCTCAGGAGTGGCGGGCCACGATCCGATGATCGCCTGCCACAGCAGGGCGTCGAACGGCCCGTGTCCCGTCGAGGCGATTCCTCGCAACTGTTCGAGCACGTTCGCCCAGCGATGCGGGATCTCGGCGAGCACCGAGAGGCGCGCCCGCACGTCCTCCCCGCGCTTCGTGTCGTGCGTCGACAGGGACGTCATCGATGTCGGCCGCTGTGCCTGCCTGCGGGCAAACGCCTCGTGGAGCCCCGCGACCGATAGCGAGAACACCGACGGATCCCCGCCGACCTCGGTGAGGGTGCCCAGGCGCGTGGCCCGGTAGAACGCGGTGTCTTCGACGCCCTTGGCCATAACCGGGCCCGTCGTCTGCTGGAAGCGGCGGGCCACCTCGAGCGCCGGGTCTGCCACGAACGGCGAGAGCGTATCGATCGCCGCGGCCAGGTCGGGGCGGCGAGCGGATGCCTCGGCCAGGGCTTCATCGAGTGCCTCCCGCCCGGCGGGGAGGTAGGAGCGGTAGACGGGGAAGCAGGCGAGGATCTCAGCCAGGGCATCGGCGGCATCCGGAGCAGCGAGCGCCACGTGCTCGGGCAGACATCGCACGAGTCGGGCGATCTCGCTGCCCTGGATCGTGTCCGCGATCATCCGCTTGGTGTCGTGGATGAGATCGGGCCAGGGTTGCGCCGGTCGCAGGCCGGTCGCGCGGCGCAGCCGCTCGTCGAGGGCGTCAAGGGCACCCTCACCGTCAGGGTCGATGAGGACGCGGTCGATCTCGGCCATGGCGTCGTACCCGGTCGTGCCGTCGGTGTCCCACCAGGCCGGCAGCAACTCAGGATGCTCCGTCGCGCTGTGCTCGAGGATCTTCTCGACCAGCGTGTACCGGCGGCCGGTGAGCGAGCCGAGCCGTTCGAGATAGCCGCCGGGGTCGACAAGCCCGTCGGGGTGATCGATGCGCAGGCCATCGGCCAGCCCCTCCCGGAACCACCGCGCCACCTCTTCGTGGGCCTCGTCGAAGACCACCGGGTCTTCGACGCGCACTCCCGCCAGGGTCGAGACCGCGAAGAAGCGCCGGTAGTTCAGCTCGGATGCCTCGAGCTGCCAGAACATCAGCTCGAAGTGCTGTCGAGCGAGCACCTGGCGGACGGCATCCGGGTACGACGTCGCTTCCGCCGGCGCGGTCCCCTCCGCGAGCGGGAACTCGTGGTCGAAGTAGCGCACCGTGCCGTGGGGCGCGAGCGCCGTCGGCGCCGGATCCACCCGGATCTCCATCGCATCGATGATCTCGTCGGCGTCCGACCCGAGGACCGGCACTCGCACCTTTCCGCCGCCGAACTCCCAATCGATGTCGAACGCTGCGGCGTACCGCGAGTCGCGACCACGCAGCAGCACGTCCCACCACCACGGGTTCTCGGCGGGCACCGCGATCCCCATGTGGTTGGGAACCGTGTCGATGAGAATGCCGAGGCCCGCGGCGCGCGCGGCAGCGGCGAAGCGTTCGAGTCCCTCCGCCCCGCCGCGGGCGGGGTCTACGCGGGTCGGGTCGACGACGTCGTATCCGTGATCGGAGCCGGAAGTCGACTGCAACAGCGGGGAAAGATAGGCCCAACCGACGCCGAGGTCGCGCAGGTACCCGGTGACGGCGGCTGCGGCATCCAGGTCGAACGCGGCGCGGATCTGCAGGCGGTAGGTCGACTCAGGATGCATCGCTACCTCGACAGTTCTTCCTTGGGGGCCGCTCCCGGGACCTCGTCGATCGAGACAGTTCCGGTGGCCAGGGAGGCTGCGACGAACCTGTCGACCTCGACCTCTTCCTCGACGTGCTCGCACAGCACGACCACCGACTTGGCAGCGAGGTCCACTGCCGCGCCCGGATGGACCGGCTCGGTGTTGGCGAGCGTCCCGGCGGTGTCGACCAGAACGTCCCAGTTGGGGCTGAATTCGACATCCGGGAGCGTGAACTCGACCGGCTCGTCGCCGGCGTTGAAGAGCACGAGGAAGTGCAGATCGGTGATCGGCTCGCCACGGCGGTCGCGCTCACGGATGCCGTTCCCATTGAGGAACACGCCGATCGAGCGTCCGAATCCGGAGTCCCAGTCTTCCGGCTGCATCTGCGTGCCGTCCGGCCGCAGCCACACGATGTCGGGGATGCGCTCCACTTCTTCGCGGCGGACGGGACGCCCGTCGAAGAAGCGGCGACGCCGGAACGTGGGGTGATCGCGGCGCAGGCGGGCCAGTGCCGACGTGAAATCGATCAGACTCGCGTCGACGTTCTCCCAGTCGATCCAGGTGATCTCGTTGTCCTGGGCGTAACCGTTGTTGTTGCCGCCCTGCGTGCGCCCGAGCTCGTCGCCGTGCAGCAGCATGGGCACACCCTGCGACAGCAGCAGCGTCGCAATGAAGTTGCGCTGCATCCGCTCCCGCAGTTCGTTGACCTGCGGGTCGTCGGTGGGACCTTCGACCCCGAAGTTCATCGACCGGTTGTCATCAGCGCCGTCGCGCCCGTCCTCACCGTTGGCCTCGTTGTGCTTCTGCTCATACGAGACGAGGTCGCGCAGCGTGAACCCGTCGTGAGCTGTGACGAAGTTGATGGATGCCACCGGCCAGCGCCCGGAGTGCGCATACAGGTCGCTCGAACCGGTCAGTCGGGAGGCGAACTCCCCGAGCGCCTGCGGCTCGCCGCGCCAGAAATCCCGGACGGTGTCGCGGTACTTGCCGTTCCACTCCGTCCATTGCGGCGGGAAGTTCCCGACCTGATAGCCGCCGGGACCGACATCCCAGGGCTCGGCGATGAGCTTGACCTGACTGACCACGGGATCTTGCTGGACGAGTTCGAAGAACGTGGCGAGTCGATCGACGTCGTAGAACTCGCGGGCGAGGGTCGCAGCGAGGTCGAAGCGGAAGCCGTCGACGTGCATCTCGAGCACCCAGTACCGCAGCGAGTCCATGATCAGCTGCAGTGCGTGCGGGTTGCCGACGTTCAGGCTGTTGCCCGTGCCGGTGTAGTCGGTGTAGTACCGCTTGTCGTCATCCTCGAGGCGGTAATAGGCCTCGTTATCGATGCCGCGGAAGGAGAGTGTGGGACCCAGGTGGTTGCCCTCTGCGGTGTGGTTGTAGACGACATCCAGGATGACCTCGATACCGGCTTCGTGCAGGGCGCGCACCATGCCCTTGAACTCCTGCACCTGCTGCCCCCGCTGCCCCGACGAGGAGTAGGTGTTCTGCGGCGCGAGGAAGGCGATCGTGTTGTAACCCCAGTAGTTGGAGAGGCCCTTCTCTTCCAGCATCGAGTCGTTGATGAACTGGTGCACCGGCAGCAGCTCGATCGCCGTGACCCCGAGCCGCTTGAGGTGCTCGATGATCAGCGGGTGCGCGATGGCGCTGTAGGTACCGCGGATCTCATCCGGAATGTCAGGATGCCGCATCGTCAGCCCCTTGACGTGGGCCTCGTAGATGAAGGATTCCGAGTACGGGATTCGCGGCGGCCGGTCACCGCCCCAGTCGAAGAAGGGATTGATGACAACGCCCTTCATCATGTCGGCGGCGGAGTCTTCGTCGTTGCGCGAGTCGGGGTCGCCGAAGGTGTAACCGAACACCGACTGACCCCAGTTCACCTGCCCGTCGACAGCTTTCGCGTAGGGGTCAAGGAGCAGCTTGTTGGGGTTGAACCGCTTGCCGGATGTCGGGTCGTACTCGCCGTGGACGCGGTACCCGTAGCGCTGCCCCGGTGCGATGTTGGGGAGGTACGCGTGCCACACGTACGCATCGACCTCGAGCATGTCGACGCGTGTCTCCCGACCGCGCTCGCCGAACAGGCACAGCTCGACTCGGTCAGCGCCCTCACTGAAGAGGGCGAAGTTGGTTCCGTTCCCATCGAAGGTCGCACCCAACGGATACGCCGACCCTGGCCATGTCTGCACGGCACCCCTTCCTGGTGGGATTCCACCCTAGTCGAGCAGGGTTTCCCGGTGGGGGTGGTTGCTACCGGGAGCTCAGCCCTGCTAGAGCGGCGGAAGATCAGACCTCGAGAGTTCGCGGTGGAGCCGGACGGATGCCGTGCACCTGACGGTGCAGGCGCTGCATCCGTTCGTCGAGTTCTGCGGCGCTTGCCGCGGCATCCTTCAGCTCCGCAAGCAGAGTCTCCGGTACCTGGCGGTCGAACTTGTAGTAGATCTTGTGCTCGAGGCTCGCCCAGAAATCCATCGCGATCGTGCGGAACTGGACTTCGACCGGCACGTCGACGCGCCCGGTCGAGAGGAATACGGGAACCCGCACGATCGCGTGCAGGCTCTTGTAGCCA
This sequence comes from Microbacterium sp. UBA1097, assembly GCF_002313585.1. Classification (NCBI taxonomy): domain Bacteria; kingdom Bacillati; phylum Actinomycetota; class Actinomycetes; order Micrococcales; family Microbacteriaceae; genus Microbacterium; species Microbacterium sp. UBA1097. The sequence continues at coordinate 175,382 of NZ_DCBW01000038.1, forward strand.
TTGGGTTTCGGATCGGCGATGTAATCCTTCACCGAATGCACCTCGATGTCGTCCTGCTGGGTGAGCAGGTCGAACAGGCGGTACGTATCTGCCACGAAACTGCAGGTGACCCGGATGCCCGCGATGTCGGTGATGTGCGCTCGGATCGAGTCGAAGTCCCCGTCGATGCCCTTACGACCGACCTTGGCGACGAGACTGTCGGCGGATTTCACGCGGCTGGAGATGTGCTCGATCGGGTTGTAATCGTGCAGTTGCAGAAACTCGTCGCGCAGGATCTCGACCTTCGTCTCGATTTCCTTCAGGCCGAACTGGTACGGCAACAAGAAGCGCTGCACCTCGTCGCGGGCGGCCCTCAACTGCGAGAGCGAGACAGTCACCTCATCGGAAGCCGGGTGCGAAAGCTGCGAGGTCGCGGGGTGCATGGCCGACGCGTGACTCATGCCGCCAACCTACGGACCGCGGGTACGAGATCGCTGTGAGTCCGGCGTCCGAGCGCGACCCCCTCCCCGCCCGCACGGACGCGAGGGGGAGATCAGTCCAGGACGGACGCAGCCTGACGAGCGGCGCCGAGCGCCACGTACTCACCGGGCGACGGAACCTCCACGGGCATCCCGAACACCGCCGGGGCGATCTCGCGAACTGCTTCGGACTGAGCGCCGCCACCGATCAGTACCGCGCGGCGAAGCGGCACATCGAGAGCGCGCAGGGCGTCCAGGCCAGCGCCGAGCCCAGACAGCATGCCTTCGACGGCGGCGCGGGCCAGGTTTTCGCGTGTTGTCGAGGCGAGGGTCATGCCGGTGAGGGCAGCTGTCGCATCCGGCAGATTGGGCGTGCGCTCCCCCTCGAAGTACGGGAGGAGGGTCAGGCCCGCGGCTCCCGGCTCGGCGGCCAGCGCTAGCTGTACTGCCCAGGCAGGTTGT
>NZ_DCBW01000030.1:0-15978 GCF_002313585.1 Microbacterium sp. UBA1097
GGGGGGGGGGGGGGGGGGTAGAGGATGGCTACTGCTGGGTGTTCCGGCGATCTGACGCAGGGATGGATCGGTGGCACGCACGACGTCAGCGAATGCCGTCGCGAATGCGCCTACTCCCGAGCTGACCTCGGGGTCGGACATGTCGCCGGACACCTCCACCAGCGCCGACCACCGTGCGCCGGCAATTCGGCACCGGACGCCGAGTTCACCGATTGTGTTTCCGTTGAGCGACACGGCGAACCGGGTGTGATCTGGCGTGGACGGGCTCGGAAGGAGCGCCCAGCGCCGGCTCGTGACGCGACTGGCGCTGATGTGCGCGGCTCCCGATATTCGGTCGGGCGTACTAGCCGTGTCGAACGCGACAAGTACCGCAGGTGGAGCGCCGGTCATCTTGTCCCCCCGGGTGATGAAGAGCGGTGCAGCGGCACTCCGCTCTTAGGACAGGACACTAGCGGTCCTGCCGGTCGGCGTGCCAATCCGGCCGTTCAGTCGCAGTCCGTCAAGCAGATCCTCGATGTCGCGGGTCTCAGCCCACCCGTTGATCTCGACCTGGCCGCTGGGCAGGACGCGAACCTCGAGCAGATCCGGAGACTCGTGCCAGCGGTTCACCAGAGCATCGTAGCGAGACGACAACGCGTGAAATCCTTGGTTGCGCGAACCCACCCACGGTCGTTCTCGGTCGATCTGGTTTCGGTCGAAGGGGCCGTCCACGAGGAGGTCTGTCGCTGCAAGCAGGCGCGCCACACCCGCGTCGGTCTGGGCGCGGGACTGCAACTGGGCCACGGTATAGCCGCTGAAGGTCATGACGCTCTGGCCGCGGGCGCGAACCTGCTCGGCGAAGACGCCCAGGGCGCCTGGCTGCTCGAACGGCTCTCCACCGAGCAGCGTCACGCCCTCGACATCCACGGGTACCGCGTCCAGCAGATCGTGCACGGTCTGTTCGGTTCCCCCGCGCGCTCCCCAGAACTGGGGATTGAAGCATCCTGGGCACCGGATCGAGCAACCCTGCACCCAGATCGCGAAGCGCTCGCCGGGGCCCTCCGCGATCGTGCGCGGCACGATGCGCGCCACCCGCACGACGTCAGAAGTCAACGAGTCGACCCCCACGGGCTTCTCCGGCTGCGGTGTCTGCCTCGGCATCCGAACTGGACGGTGCGTAGCCTGCCCTGTCTTCAGACGCTGTCGCGGCGACGGCGCGAACGCTCGCCCACGAACGGATGCCCGCAATCTGGGGTGCCATCGTGATGCTGAGGGGGACCATGGTCGCGACCGCACGGATCAGATCGGGCACGATGAGGGGTCGCTGCTCGCCATAGGCGTCGAAGAGCGCAGCGACGACGGCCTGCTCGATCTCGGCTCCCGAATATCCCTCACTCGCATCAGCGAGGGAAGCGAGGGTGGGCTCGTCGAGGGTGATGGCCCCCGCTACGGCGGGCCGGCTCAGGGCTTTTGCGAGGTGTACCTGCCAGATCTGGCGGCGCTCGGGGTCGGTGGGAAGATCGACGAAGAAGATCTCGTCGAAGCGACCCTTACGCAAGAACTCCGGTGGGAGTGCATCGATGTTGTTGGCTGTCGCGATGACGAAGACAGGCGCGGTTTTGTCCTGCATCCAACTGAGGAATGAGCCGAACACGCGGCTCGAGGTTCCGGAGTCGTTGCCGCCTCCCGCGCCGGAGAACCCTTTCTCGATCTCATCGATCCAGAGCACGCAAGGCGCGATCGCCTCTGCCGCGCGTAGGGCGGTGCGCATGTTCTGCTCGCTGGAGCCCACCAAACCCGAGAAGACGCGCCCCACGTCCAACCGCAGCAGGGGAAGCTGCCAGGCGGCAGCGATGGCTTTCGCGGTCAGCGACTTGCCACAGCCGGGTACACCGGTGATGAGCACCCCCCTCGGGGCCGGCAGGCCCCATGCCGACGCCTCGGCCAGCCAGGAGTTGTTGCGCTTCGTGAGCCAGCGCTTCAGGTTCTGCAGGCCGCCGACATCGTCCAGGTCGAGGTCTGCCGAAACATACTCGAGAACCCCGGACTTGCGGATGGTCTGGCGTTTCTCATCGGTGACGATCCGCACGTCGTCGGCGCTGAGGCTCCCGTCCTGCACGATGGCGCGGGCGAACGCGTTCTCGGCCTCTTGGAGCGTCAGCCCGCGGGCCGCACTCACGAGGCGCTCGCGACCCTGCTCGTCGAGGTCAACACGGATGCGGCCGCTCTGGGTGTTCGCGGCGATCATCGCCTCGAGCGTGTCGCGGATCTCCTCGGAAGTGGGCAGCGCGAAATCGACGATCGTCACGTCCTTGCTCAGGTCGGTGGGGATGCACAGCTCCGGGGCGACGATGACCAGCGTCCGGGCGAGGGAACCGGTCTGGAACAGCGCAGCAGTCTCGCGCAGGCGCCGCACCACGGCCGGGTCTGCGGGACGCTGACCGGCGCCGAGCGAGGCGTGCAGGTCGCAGAAGACGAACACTGCGGGGTCATCGTGGCCGGCCACACGATCGAGGGCGCGACCCGGATCAGTGGATGCGGCGACCGCGGAGCCGTCCGGCCCGACCAGGCCCGAGGTCGCCGACCACACCCACACCGGTCGCGGCGTGCGGATGCGTTCCGGGTCTGCGGCCACCGCGCGGATCTCCGCGAGCACCCGACCCTCTTCGAAGGACTCGATGTACAGCAGCGGGAAGCGGGCCTTCAGCAGCAGGGCGAGCTCGTCGCGGAATGCGCGGTGTTCAGACATCCAGGATCCTTCCCCCGGCAGCGGGCGGCTGTCGGGTCGCGCTGGGCTTCGACGCGAAGGTGAGCGAACCGCGCATCGCGGCCGCCTCGTGCGGCTGCAGGGCGAGGAGCGCGATCAGCTCATCGAGCGTGCGCACGGGGTGCGCGGCGCGATGCGCGACGACGTACTCCGCGCGGGGTTGCCCCATGAAGGGCAGTGCGGCGAGCTGGTCGACCGTGGCGGTCTGTGGATCGAGCTGCGCGTTCACCGCCGGTGCCGGCCCCGAGTGTGTCTCCGTGGCGGCGGCTGCCGGCCCGATTGCGGGGGCGGGCGTGGGTGCCAGGTAGTCGGCGGTGCTGACGCCGAAGACGCCCGTGTCGACATCCACCGCGCGGGGGCTCGAGGGTTGCGTCGGCATGGGCGGTGACGGGCGGGATGCCCTCGGGGCGGGGCGGAACCAGGGGAGCCCGTTCTGCCTGCGTCTCCAGGCCTCGTTCAGCCATGAGGGGCTGACAATGAGCGCGTGGATGATGCCGACGATCCACAGGGCGGGGTAGCCCCACGTGACGGCCTCGCTCCATGGCAGGAAGGGGATCGCGGCAGCGGCCAGCGCATAGATGCCTGAGGTGATGATCCAAGACGTGCGTACGGTGAGGGCGCCGATCACGGCGAACCCGAGCCAGGTGAGCCGCCCGAATCCGGCGAGGATCGGCAGCAGCCAGAGGCTCATGAGCAGCAGCCATCCGATCGAGGGGGCGGCGCTGATGCGGGTCGCCGCGGGCCGCCAGCCGGCGCTCATGATCCCCCTACTGAGGTGGTCGCCTGTAGAACGAGGCGCACGCTGGCGTCCGCCTCGACCGTGTCCGAGATCACGTGGAACCCGGCGGCATCCGCGTTCTGCCGGATGCGTTCGGCAACGGCCTGCTGCACGCGCGCGAGATAGGCGCGGTCCAGGGCGAGCATGAGGGCATTCGCTTCGTCGACATCGACCGTACGGGCCGCGTCGATGTGCGCGGCCCAGATGCCGTCCGCCCCGCGCGTCATGTCCAGTCGCAGGTCACTGACGATCGCCGACAGGTGCTCGTCGTCGGCGACGGCGACAGTGCCGTGGATGTCGACCACGGCCTGGCTCAGCAGGCCCAGATCGCGCATGCGCGTGGCGACGATCAGAGAGCGGTCGCTCTGCGCGGCAGAGCCCGAGGCGAGGGTGCCGATCGCGCCGGCAGCGCCGGCCGCGGTCGAGCCTGCGACAGCGGCGATCACCGCGGGGACGAGCAGCAGTGAGACGCTCACGCGCTCACCTCGTCGGTCGTCGCGGTGTGAACGGAGGCGCTGCTCGAGGCGGCGTGGTAATCCTCGGTGAAGCGCGACGCGACCGTGCCGGCGTCGATGAGGTCCTCGAGTCGGGCGATGTAGTCGAGGCACGCGGCGCCGGTCACCCCGTGCGTCTCGGCCTCGATCGTCCCGTCGACGCGGACGGTCACAACGATGCGTGCGGCATCCATGCTCTTCCCCCTACTCCCCGGCACCGGCGGCAGCGGAGCCGACCGTGACGGTCCAGGATGCCGTGGTGCTCTCCGATCGTATGCGCAGGACCACGCTCTCACCCGGTGACCACGCCACCGTGAGTGTGGATGTATCGACCGCGGTGAGTACCTCGGGCTCCGTGGTCGGGGTGATGACCTCGACGGCCAGTAGTCCGGTCCCGGTCTGCGTGAGCGTCGCGGTCGTCGCGGAGCCGCTGTAGCGCAGGTCAACGTTGCCGGAGCCTGCTGTTTCTCCGTCGTCGAGGTCGGTGACCGGGAGCGGGGTGAGCGTGACCGTCCAGGGACCCTCAGCGCCGGAGGAGAGCTCGGATGTCACCCACAGCCGGCTGCCAGGCGTGCTCGCCACGGGAACGCCGTCCTTGTCGATGGTCAGCACCGCGACCAGCGGCGGGTAGCCGTCGGCCGTCGTCGCCCCCGGTCCGCTGAGGCCCACCGTCGCATACGGACCGCCCGCCGTCAGCGTGATCACGAGGGGAGCGTCGCCGAGGGATGCCGGAACCTCGATATACGCGGAGTCCTCGGCGCTCCAAGTCGTTCCCCCGTCCGTCGTGGTGGCCGCAAGCGGGTTGTCCGACTCCCACGCGTAGACCGAGTCGCCGCCGGGGGCGAGCGCGACCGAGAAAGCGGTGAGGCCGATGATGGCGCCGATGGCAAGGACGCCGACCGCCCAGAGGGCCATGCTGTAGCCACGGATGCGCGCTGCCGCGGGGCCGGCAGTGGCAGCGGCAAATATGGTCATCAGGGGGTCCCCTCATCGACGGAGAGACTCCAGACGGCTCCGGGTTCGGCGATGATATGGAAGACGACCTCCGGTGACGAGGACCAGGTCAGCTGCTGGTCGATCACGCCGAGTGAGATGACGGGCGCTTCACGCTCGGCGGCGGTGAGTACTTCGACCGTGATCGTGCCATCGCCCTCGTGGCGGAACCCGGCCGTGTTCGATGGTCCGTCGTAGCGCAGGTAGCGGGTTCCCGTGCCCGAGACGGCGCTGTCGACCGTCTCGGCCTGCAGCGGCTCGATGACGAGGGTCCACGGGCCGTCGGTGCGCACCCACAGCACGGTACCGGGAGATGCGAACGTCGCGGTGTCGGCGTTCACAGCATCCAGGATGCCGAGACTCTGCGGGAGCTCGTCGCGTGCCGCCTCGGCGGAGGGGCTTTGCCCGAGAAAGAGGAGCTCACCCTGCCCGGAGGTGCGGCGCACCTCGATGGCGCTGCCGGTGGTGAGTGCGTCGGGGAGGACGATCATCGCGTTCCCCGGCGCGGACCAGGTCGACCCGTTCTGTGTGGCGATGGTGGGGTTTTCCCGCTCCCAGGGGAAGTCAGTGAGCCATCGCGGCGGACCGGAGAGCGCGGAAACGACGGTGGTCGTCGCAATGGCCCCGATGACGATCGCGCCGACGACCCAGAGGAGTGCGGAGTAGGTGCGGATACCGGGAGGGACAGCTGTCACGAGACCTACTTGGAGACCGCTGGTGTGTCGAAGTCGATCGTCCACGGAGTCGACGAGTGCTCGGTGCGTACCGACATGACGATGCGAGGGTTCGGATCCCACGAGAACCGGGTCTGCACGGAGTCGCTGTCGTTCACGACCCACTCGTAGCCCTCGTCGCTGAAGACCTCGATATTGAAGGTCCCGTCGCCGTCCGAGGTCGCCGTCGCGCTCGCGGCGGGTCCCTCATACATGAGGAACTGCGAACCGCTGCCGCTGTACGAACCGTCGACGCGTATCGGATCAAGCTGGTCGAAGGTCAATGTCCAGTTCCCCTGGCCCGCGGTCCACAGCAGCGAGTCGGGAGCCATCATCAGCACGGTGGTTCGTCGGTAGGCGTCCACAAAGCCGGTGGCATGCGCCGCCCCGGGTTCTGCCGCGGGCGATGGCCCGGTGACGTAGAAGCGCAGATAGTCGACCTCTTCGTCCGCAGTGACGACGAGGGGACTGCGGGAGACCAGACTCTCCGGCAGGGGGACGAGCATCGCGCCGCTCCCTGCGTACATTGACGCGTCGGTTTCTGCTGCCACACGCGGTTCCGTCTGCATCCATGCATAGGTGTTCACGCGCATAGCGTCGCCGAGCATGTACGTGAAGGTGGTCGATGTGACGATGGCGGTGATGGCGAGGATGCCGATCGCCCACAGCACGCGCGAGAATCGTACGATCCGCTGCTGCGTCGGGACGGAATCGGCGATTGTCATTGTGTCGTGAACCTACTGCGGGTTGTTGCCCGAGTGGACGGTCTGACGGCGGGGTGGGGTGCGAAGTGCCCCCACCCCGCCGTCAGACGTCGTCGGGCGGTGCTGTCAGCTGTTGATCGCGTTGGCCAGTGAAGAGTCCGTCTCCTCCAGCGTCTGCGCAGCGACTTCGAGGTACTGCGCGAGTCCGTCGAGAGCGTCAACCGCCTGCTTGGTGCCGGTGGTGAAGCTGTCGTAGGTGTCGCGGAACGCCGGGCTCGACAGATCGGTCGAGTACCCGCTGCTCACGAGGTTGTCCACGAGAGCCTTCAGCTCGCCGAGGGTGTTGTGAATGTCATCCTTGCCCTGGCGCAGGCGCCCCGCGGCCTGACGCATTTCGTCATATGTGACATTGAGGTTGGCCACTGCTGTCTCCGATTCTTTCGATCACTCCGCCCCCGGAATGATGCTCACCCGTGGGTTGTGAGTCGAGAGTATCCAGAGGCTGAGGAACTTCCAATGGGGAGAACTCCCCACGGAGCTTACGCGCGGCTTGGGCTCCAGCGCGTGTACTGGGCGATGCCGGACAACGCGGCGCGAACGGCGCCGGCAGTCTCGAGGGACTCCCAGGTCGGCGCGGCAACGCGATACGCCCGTTTCCACCAGTGGGGGTCGTCGTTCGAGAGGGGATCTCTCGAAAAGACGGAGTCCGCGTTCAGTCCGTCAAGCGTCAATATCCACAGGATCAGTGCGGTCTCGCTGTCCGCCGGGATGTCATCGAGCAGAGCTGCGCGCACCGCTGCCCAGCCGGCCACGTCAGTGGCAGACGAGGGCGGAAGATAGCCACCGGCCCATGTCGTTCGCCCGATGCCCTGCGCCGCGAGACCTCGTCCCACTGATCGGGCGATGAGGGTGCAGTCCCGCATCCACCGTTCGGGCCGATCCCGGTCCGCGCGAGGTAGCGAGTCGCGCTGGATCACCTTGAGCACTTCCTGCCTGCCGTTGTGCTGCGTGGCAGATCTCGGCACGAGGCGGCCACCGCCACTGGGTGAGACAAGCCCGTGGAGGGCGAGATCGACGATAGCGCCACCCGCGATCGCAGCAGCAACGCCTGCCCATTTGAGCCGTGCTACCTTTCCGCCGTTGGGTCGGAAGCTGAACAGCAGGAGGCGTTCTCCGAGAGTGAGGGCCCTGCCCGTGTCGAAGGCGACCGTCATCCCTTGATTATCGCTCACCGTCGAGCGGGAGCGTGTCCGGCTGCGTTTCGGAGTGGGGGAAACGTACGCTCGACACGACCGCATCGAACAGCTCAAGTAGGCTTGATCGGAGCGTGGGCTGCGTTGTTCCGAAGGCGAGGGTCGCGATCCGTGACTCGTGCGGCACCGTCAACCAATACATCACCGTATAGGTCGGCGATGTCGGCAGTGTCGTGAGATCGCTGACTTCGGAGGTAGGCGCGGTGGTCTTGGCGCGACGCGCCACAACCGAGCCGCCGATTTCGTCGTGCCAGGGATCTTCAACCCATCCGGACTTCTCGAAATGGCTCATTGTCGTCTGGAGCAGCAGGAGGTTGCGCTCATTGTTTCGCGAGAGCGCGATGATCGGCTCCGAGAGTGTGACGGTGAGAGTCGCCGGCAGCGGGACGCCTTCGATGATTTGCGAGGCTATGTACCAGCCGGAGGCTCCGGCATCTGCGGAGGCCACCGCGGCTCGGGTGAGTTCTTGCCGAAACGCTTGCCGGAGGCTGGCGTGTTCATCGGAGCGCCCAAAGGCGACCAAGGCAGCGCGTGAGATTGCTTCCTTGCGCGCGTCCGGCTCCGCGAGCGGGATTCGCAGCCAAGACCCGGGAAGAATGAAGGTGAGTACGTCCTCACCGGCATGAGTGGTCGTCACGATACCCCCAGGTAGGTTTCCGCGAGCCTGGCCAGGGAAGCGAGGCCAGCTTCGGCGATCTGTTCTTCGCGGTCCAGATGGGGCGTAGACACTCGCATGTTCCAGACTTCGCCCGGCGTCGAATCATCGAAAAGCCACGCACTGAAACAGGCAACGAGCCGATGAGGCGGCGTCGGACCCGCGATGATCTCCCGACCGTAAGCGACGCTCACGCCTGGAGCCACGTTAATGCTCCGCGTCGAGACGAGCTGACGCCGATACCCGACAGGCTGGCTCAGTGCAAGGGACTCCACGAGTGCCGCAGCGGAGGGAGCCGAGGCGGGGCGAAGCGCGAGTTCGGCGATCGCGACCGCACCACCGTCGACAACCTGCAGCCAGACGCTCGCCGCGGCCGTGTCGGAAGCCCAGGCCTGCATGGCTGAGACTTCACGTTTTAGCCTGCGCTGTCTCGCGGGGGATACATGCGAGTCGCCGGTCGAGAGCAGATTTACGTCGCGGATCGACGCGAGTTGAATCCACTCTCCTGGCAGGCTGAAGACGAAAGGACGTGGCAGGTTCACAGCTCTTCCTCCGCCATCGAGGCCAGTGTGCGCCCTTCGGCCACGGAACGCGCGATGATCGGCTCGAGGACATCGACGATTCTGTCGACGTCAACAGAGCCGGCCCGATCGAGCGACTCCAAGGATTCTCTTGGTCCGCGGTACTGCGCTGAGAACTCATCCGCGATGACCGCCGTTGCCCAGGCTTCGGGTGTGTAGTGTTCGGACAGCCAGAACAGGCCGAGTACGTCATCGGCATGTTGTGATGCGGTCTCAGACATTCTCGAACACCCCCACTATCATGTCCGTCCACCCCGAACTCACGTTCTCGATCGCCTTGGTTACAACGTAGTCGTGGACGATCCCGCCAGCGGCGTCCTTGAGGCCATCGGCGAGCGCTTCGCGCCCTGCCGAATCGATGATCGCCTGCATCGTGTCGTGCGTAAGCACGTTCCGAGCCCCGCTGCTCGCGAGCTCGCTCGCAGCGTGCAGCCCCTCCAGCTGAAACACTGTGCGGAAGGCAAGCTGCGGCTGCGCGAGTGTCGACCAGCTCGCCGGGCTGGTAACGAAACGAAAGTCCGCGGTCACGTTACGCAAGCCGTTGGCGAATGCGCCCTTCCCGATGGTTCCCGTGAATGCAAGAGCGAGGCCGATGCTCGCGCCGATGAGATCACCCAGCGACTTCCGCCCGGACAAAGTGAGGGCAAGCGTCGCAACGAATGCAAGTGCGTTGACCGCGAGGGAGATGAGACGCAGAGCCGCGGCGACGACCGCGAGAGCCGGGAAGAAGACTGCGGCGATCGTAAAGATCGTTGCCAGGACGTCGAGAATCCAGCCGTACTCGTCGATGAAGGCGACGATCGCTTCGAGCGCGGGGATTACGACGGTCACCCAGAATTCGACTATTCCGTCCCAGACTGCGGCGAGATGGTCCCACAGAGTGTCGTTGAGCCCCGAGGCCTCCATGGCCGTGACGATGGAGCTCATGGCAACCAGCGCGGCGGAATCCCGTTCCTCGTAGGCGGCTGCCGCCTGCTGGTGCGCGACATCGACGTCGTGTTGAGCGTTTTCTGCCTTTTCGCGCCAGTGCCGATACTTCTCGATCATCTCGAGCTGTTCGGGACCAGGTGTCTCCGCCAGCTCGCGGTAGTAGTCGCGGTAGTACGAGGCGTTGTCAAGATCGGAACTGCCGCTTCGAGCGCTCGCCATCGCGCTTTCGTGCTTCCGCTGTGCTTCCTGTAGCGCCACCGCGTAGGTGTGCAGTGCGTCGCCTGTCCCGCGGTAGCGAGTCTCGGCGCGTTCGATCACGCCGGCCAGTTCGGCCGACTGGCTGCGTACCTGGTCGACAGCCAGGCTGATGGTTCGGATCTCGTTGGCGACACGGAGCAGTTCTCTGGCAGCCTCATCGATGCTGTCGGCCGTGCTCAGGTAACGTGCTGCCGCGTCCTTCACGCCTGCGGGATCTCCCGGGATGGGGCTCATCCACGACAAGTCAGCTGCCGTCCCCGTTCAGGTTCGACGCGAGCTCGCGGTCCACAGCCGCGAATTCATCGTGAACTTTCCTCACCGTCTTGCGGACGGCCCGCACACCGGTGAGCATGTCGTCGCGGTGGAGGTCCCAGGCGTTGGAGAATTCGCTGAGCTTGCCTGCAAGCCCCGAGTGCCCGACGAGGTCGGCGACTCCGGCGGCGATCGAGTCCGAGTGCTCGAAGGCGCGCTCGACTCGCCCGAGTTGCACGTCCGCTGATTCCAGACCGTCGAGATCGATTCTCAGATCCGCCACGTCGTCTCCCTAAGCTGCTGTCCCCGGTGTCTGTCCCTCACGCTAGCGACGTCCTCCGCCTTTGGTCGATGGGGAGTCCTCCCCATCGACCAAAGGCATCTGAACCCGCGTCACTCGTCCGCCCCGGACGAGGTAGCCGCGGCCGGGCGGGAACTCCGCGCGAGAGACCTTTGGGAACGGCGTGCGCATGATCTGGTCGCCATCCATCGGGTCGGGCTGGAGGATGATGCCGCGTCGGGCGGATTTCACTTCGCCGAGAAGTGGCCAGGAGGAGCCCCAGCCCGCAGTCTCTGCCTCGGCGACGAAGAAGTGGTCGGAGCGCTTGATCAGTTTGATGAGTTCGACGAGAGCTGCGTCGGCGGGCGTCGAGAGGAAGTCTGAGAACCCCTCAACAAAGACTGCGATGTGCGGGACAGACTCGCCACCGACCCGAGCTGAGAGCTCTCTGGCAAGCGAGGTCGTTTCATCAATGTCGAGTGCTGTCTGAGTCCAGAGGGCCAGACCAGCGAGCCGAGATCTTTTACCGCCGATGAAGTACAGTTCAGACTCCGGCTGAGCTCGGCTCAGTGCCGAGGCCAGTGAAAGCAGCGCGTTCGTCCGACCGCTCGAAGGCGCCCCGGCGATGAGCATTGCGCCAGCTGGCTCGAATCCCACCGGTTCGAGCGTCTCATCCGAGATCCCGAGAACCGGCTCTCCTTCCACTGCTGTCGGGAGTTCCGAGAGCAGAACCTTTCTCGGCAGGGCGCGCACCTGCTCGGCGGGTCGTCGCCGCGCGGCGATCGTCGCGCCGAGGTCGGCGATCGCACGTACCTGATCAACCGTGCTCCGAGAGCCTCCGAGCACTGCGATCTGCGTCTCCCACCCGTCGATGATCGCTCTGCCTGACGGCGAGGTCGGAGAAAGGATGTCGTCCTCCACGTTCAGAAGGGTGTATCCAGTCTCCTCGGCCAGGCGGAGTACGACCCGACGAGAGATGGACGCCCCCACAGCTGACGGCACGCTCGCTGCACGGTCGGCAGTCAGTGCGATATGGATGCCGAAAGGCCGCCCATCCGAGAGTAACTGGAGGAAGGCGGCATACCACTCTGCGCGCCCCGCTCCCACCTCGTATTCGGCACGGAAGGCAGGGAATCCATCGACGAGGAGCAAGATTCGCGCGAGGTCTTCGCTGCCCATGGATGCGCGATAGTCGTCGATCGTCGACGCGCGTGCTTCGCCGAAGAGCGCTGCCCGCCGGGTCAGTTCCGCTTGGAGCATTCGGAACAGGCGCACAACGCGCTCGGAGTCGTCACCTGCGATCACTGCGCCGACATGGGGGAGCGGTTCCAACATGCGTAGGCCGCCAGATCCGAAGTCAAGACCGTAGACATCGACGATCCCGCCCCTTGGAGTGATGCCTGCGGAGATCGCGAGCGTGCGTAGAGCCGTGGACTTTCCTGAGCCGCCCGTGCCGTAGATCGCGAGATGGCCGTCGATGTCCGGCAGGAAAGAGACCGGCTCCTGAGCCTGGCGGTGGGGGAGGTCGGCCACTCCAATGACCAGTTTCGTGTCCGTTCGCTGGGGGAGTCGTGCCAGATCGTAGATCTGCGCCAACTCGGGCATCCACGGACGCCGGGGCGATGGTAGGCGGGCGCCGATGAACGCTTCGCCGATGCTACGTACCAGTCGCGTCTGATCAGTCGGGCCAGGGTCGGAGACGCGTGGAGCGTCTTCCGTGTCGGGCACTTCCCACAGCACGGGTGAGCCGAAGCGCAACTCGGCCACGTCTATCGACGGAGCGGGCTTCTCGCCGGTTGTCCACCCTCCCGCGTAGGCGGCCTGAAAGGGCGTGAGCCGTCCGGGGCCCGTCTTCGCGCTCGCGCGGCCGGGAATACTCGGGTCGAAGTGAGCTGCGGCTGGCGTGCCGAGCACATCGACAGAATCTGCCTCGTCGGCCATGCGCAAAGCGATGCGCAAGTTCGTGTTCGCACGCAGATTGTCTCGGATCACTCCGGCAGGGCGTTGCGTCGCGAGAATGAGATGGATGCCGAGTGAACGACCTCGCTGGGCGATGTCGACCACACCGTCCACGAACTCTGGAACGTCGCTTACGAGTGCCGCGAACTCATCGATGACGATGACGAGCGCTGGCGGGGTCTCGGAGTCACGAAGGCTCTCCATCTCGAGGATGTCCTTGACCTTCTTGCGGTTGAACAAATGCTCGCGATAGTGCAGTTCTGCGCGCAGACTTGTCAGGGCGCGTCGGACCAGATGCGGGCTGAGATCAGTAACAAGGCCGACCGAGTGCGGCAGGGACACGCAGTCGGCGAACGCTGAACCGCCCTTGTAATCGACGAAGAGGAAGGTCACGCGATCGGGGCTGTACTCGGCAGCCATGGCGAGCACCCACGTCTGCAGGAACTCGCTCTTTCCGGATCCGGTGGTCCCCCCCACGAGTGCGTGAGGGCCCTGGGCCCTGAGATCGAGGTGCATGGCATCCGTCCCGCCTTGCCCGATGATCGCGCGTAGCCTGCCAGGACGATGGCGACCGGAGGGCGCTGCCGAGCGATCGATCAGCGACTCGTTCTGAGCCCATCGGTCGATCACTGCGGCGGTGGACGTGAGTAGCTCTGAGTCCAGAAGGGTTACGAGGGACACCGACCTCGGAACGTCGGACGCCTCGGCTGAATAGGCGCCAGCATCCGTGACGGGCGCGAGCGAACGTGCGAACGCCGCGCACCGTTCATGGTCGATCCGCTCGGGTTGGACAGGGGTGAACTGCTCTCCCTGGCGCACATGGCCGATTCGCGCGTCGGGGGACCCGATGGTGGAGAACTCGAGAAACGTGCGACACACCGCTGGTAACTGAGCCGACGAGGCTTCGAGCCAGATCCCGTAGACACCCGCATCCGGCGCACGCTCCATCAACTGGACGAGACGGCCACGGTCCGCGATGCAATCGTGCGCGATCAGCACAACGATCGCAGGTAGGGGTATCGACGGTGGTAGCGCCGCCGAGTCGTCCTCGCCGATCTGTGCCGCGCGCGCAACCGCGGAGTCCGACACAGCCATGGCGCGCCTTGCGTACGCGTCCCGCTTGGATGCCGGTGCACGTGCATCGACGAGCTCTTCGAGCGCGGCGATGAGAACACGCGTACTCGATTCGCTGTCGGTCAGATGCGGGATAGCGTTGAGCGGGCTGCTAGGCGAGGATGTGTGGGGAAGCCATCGCATCCACTCGAAGGAGTTCCCCGTACTTGGGCCGACGATTGCCGAGACGACTAGCTCATCCGGGGAGTGGAGTCCGGTGAGCTGAGTGATCAGGGCGGCAGCGGCTTCCTCCGCGGCTCCGACTGGTCCCGCGACACCAATGCTGCCGGAGTCGTGCAGGTTCTCGAACACAGGAACTGCGGGTACGAGTGCGAATTCGTCGGCCAGGGAACTGAGCTCGTCCACGTACTCGGGTAGCGCGCGTTCCTGACCGGGTATGTCGGCGATGCGTGATCGGCTGGCGAGGGTCCCCGTTCCGATCCGAACGTTTAGAAACGACCAGTGCTCCGGTCGGCGTGTCCACAGCAGTTCGGTCCGGCCGAGGGCCGCGGCGACGACCTCGTCAGTCGAGGGGGCCTCTTTGAGGCGGATCTGGTGCTCGAGAGTGAGCGACGTGGCGAGTTTGGTGCGAAGAGATTCCATCTGTGCACCGAATCGGCGGATCTGGTCGCGCATGCGTCGGCGCCGTGTTCCACGAGTGGTCAACCAGTTTGCGAGCATCAGGACCGGGGAGAGCGCGACGAAAGCAATCGATAGCGGCGACTGCGTGATCGAGAACAAGACGGCACCCATGATGAGCGGCGCGATCATGATGAGCCAGGGGAACGGCTGGCGGTCCTGCTCGATGGGTGGCTCCGGGGAGGGGAACTCCGTTCCCGGAAACCGTGCCTCGACGCGTGGTGACCGGTTGAACGGAATCGACGCTGGTTCGCGCGGGGTGCGTCCGGGCACGCCGACGACGTCGATGAGTGTGAGCGTCACGTCGCCGAGCGCGACGCTCCAACCCGGCCGCAGGGTCGCGCGTGAGAGCATGCCTCCGTCGATGACAAGACCGTTTGCCGATTGCTGATCGATGATCGTGACGGCGTCATCGAGGATGTCGATGACGGCGTGGGACTTTGAGACCGATGGGTCAGTCAGAGCGATGCCGTTTGCCTCACCGCGACCGATCGAGGTCGTTCGACCGGTGACGGTGAATACTCGCGCGTCGTCTGTGCCGCCTGATGCCCGGAACCGAGCGGTCGGTTGCCCGGCCGCCATCGCAAGACGTGCGGGTTCTGAGCCGGAGTCGATCAGGCTGATGTGAGATCCCGAGACAATGCCCGCATCTTGAAAGGGCATCGTGGGATCGATGGCGTTCCACGTTCCGCTTCTGTTGACCGTGATCGTCTGCGGGCCAAGGGTCGAGTGCTGCGGGTCTCGTGAGGCGATTGCGTCAGCGACGTCTGCCACGTGTGCGCCCGCGTCGACGAATATGGTCAGGTCGGTGTAGGTGGCGTCCGGGCGGATCAGTGTCAACTTCGTTCTCATCGTGTGCTCCCGCCACTAGCCGTCTGTGGGGCGATCTCCCTTGGCTGACCGGCATCCAACAGTGCCAGGTCCGTCGGTGTCACCAGCCGTGCCATGATCGCGTGTTCGACCAGGCGTGACTTGCGGTTGCGGGCGAGCTTCCCGACCCCGCCACGCAGACCCGGGACGCCGTCGCGGTCGAGTTTGTCGCAGACGTTATCGAGTTTGCGGTTGAAGGTCGTGATCGGCCACCCGAGACGCTCTGCGGCTTCGGCGGACGAGGGAATGCGGCTTGCGCCTGCCATCCCGTCGCGAAGCATCGGTTCGCATAGCGCGATGATCAGCAGCCGCTGGCTCGGGGTGAAGGTGGTGGCGCCGAGCGTTGCCGACAGTGCGGTGTCGGCGCCGGTGGAGACCGGCAAGGCGGCATCCGGCGCCGGATTCGCCGAGGAGCCGTCAAGGATGACCCCGAGTTCGTACGTGAACGGGCCCGCGCTGAACACGACGCTCAGCGGCGATGACACGAGTGGCATGCGGCCGGCCGGGCCCAGCATTGCCTGGTAGGTGCCGTCCGCCGTTGCCACCCCGACGGTGATCGACTGGCCGCAGTTCGTCATCCACCACATCCCGGACGCCCACTCGAATTCCAGCAGTCGCCTGTGCAGGTAGCGGTTGTCGTCGATGCTGAGATCGGCATCGCGGCCGACGCTGAAAGTCCTCCCTGGCGTGCAGGCGTGGCGCTCGCCGCAGAAGTCGATCGTCAGCGTCGACGCTGTCGTGTCGTCATCCATCGTGTCGT
>NZ_DCBW01000030.1:16283-37395 GCF_002313585.1 Microbacterium sp. UBA1097
CGTGTCGTCATCCATCGTGTCGTCTCCCTAGAGGCGTCCCCTGCCGCACCCTGCTTCTCGCCTTCATCAGCCCGCGCCCAGCAGCAGCGCCACAATGACGGCCGCGGCGGACAGGACGAGCAGCGCCCCGGCGCCGATGATGATCAGCCGCCAGGTCATCCGCCGGTGACGGGCACGGCGTGCGGCCGCGGAGCCCCCCGTCGGGGCGACCTGCGGCGCGGGCGCAACGCTACGGGTGATCGCCGGTGTCGGTAGCGACTCCCGGATGCCGTACGTACTCCGGGCAGCGGACTCCGCGCCTGGGTCATAGGCGATTCGCGCTCCCGGAGGTGGCGTCCACGCCTGAGCTTGCGGAGCAGGGGGACTGGCGGGGGAGCGCAGGATCGTCTGATCTGCGGGATCGACGCGCTGTCCGGCAAGCTCAGTGCGAGCCGTATCGGGCGTCCGTGGTGACGCGAGTGCCGTGCGCTCGGCGTCGAGGTCCCGGGTGGGGCCAATCGCCGTACGGTCATCGATCGGCTCGGAGAGCGTCCGTGGTGGCGCGATCGCCGTTGCCTCGTCCGGTACAGCCGGCGTCCGCGGGCGTGCGATCGTGGGCTCGGCGAGCTCGGGGTCAGAAATCGTTGCGCGCGCCCCGGCGATAGCGGTCCGGTCGTCCACCGGAGGCGTAGGGGACGGTGCGACGGCGCCCGCGACAACCGCCGTCTCGCGCGGAGAGAGCCGGGTACGCTCGGCGCTGTCGTCAGGCATGTCCTGCGCGCTCGGGATGTCGAGGTGCGTCGTCGGAAGTCCCATGTCTTGCTCGATGCGCTGGAGTCCGCGCGCGAACTCCGAGGCTGATTGTGGGCGTTCGGTCGGATGCTTGGCCAATGCGATCGCGAGAAGCTGCTGAACAGCCTCGGGAACATCGTCGCGGGGGATTCTCGGCGCGGAAGTGGACATGATGTGCGACATGAGGGCGGGAACGTCACGCGCTCCGGTGAGCTCGAACGGCGAGGCGCCCGCGAGGAGCGTGTAGGCCGTGGCAGCCAGCCCGTACACATCAGCTGTCGACTCGAAAGGGTGCCCCGCGACGACCTCGGGTGCCGCCCACGGCAGCGACATCGCGCCGCCGCTGTTGGTCGGGTGCCCCGCCACGACAGAGATCCCGAAGTCTCCAAGGGCGGGCCACCCGTAGTCGGTGGTCAGAACGTTCGCTGGCTTGAGATCGCGGTGCAGGATCCCGTGGCGGTGCGCGGTCTCGACCGCGCCCGAGAGGCGGATCATCGTCTGCAGCATCTCCGGGACGCTCAGCGGCCGGTCGCGGATGCGTTCGGCCAGCCCCGGGCGCGAGCAGTACTCCATCACCAGGTACGGGCGGCCGGTTGTCGTGATCGCTGCGTGATACACCGTGACGATCGAGGGGTGGGTCGACACGGTTGCAAGCAGATTCGCCTCGCTCTCGAACGAGGCCTGCGTGCGGGGATCGGTGACCGCTTCGCGCATGACCTTGACAGCGACCCGGCGACGGGGGAACTCCTGCTGGAAGAGCAGTACGTCTGCGAATGCGCCGGCACCCAGGTGCCGCTCGAACGTCAGCCCCGGGATGTCCACCCCGCCGTACCCCGGAGTCACGGCACATCCTCCACGTGGATGCGCACGCCTCCCAGGTCCACCACGACTCCAGCGGTCAGCAGCGCGGTCTCGCCGCCCCGCAGGCGCCGGAGCGTTCCATCCGTCGCGAGGATCACCGTCCCGTTGGTCGAGCCCAGATCCTCGATGACGACGTTCCACCCCTCCACACCGATGCGCGCGTGGTTGCGCGAGACGTCGGTCGCGGCGCCTTCGATCTTCACCAAGGTCGGAAGAGTGCGACTATCCGACCGCTCTGCGCGGGGGCTGCGGCCGATGATCATCTGCGCGTCGATGGGAAGGCGGCGTCCGTCCGGGAGGCGCAGCATCCCCTGAGGTCGACTCGTGCGCGCCGGCTGGGCTCCCGTCAGCGGGATCGCGCACACGACGCAGGTCGCCCGCGTGGGCGGGTTCGGGTGGCCGGTCGCGCAGACAAGGCCCGACACCTCGGCCGACATCTCGTCCGACGCTGCGGGTGACATCGCGTGTCCTCTAGCAGTGGAAGACGGCGTCGGGAGAATGGCGGCGGGGGAGGATGCGACCTCGTCCTCCACCTCTTCTGCGCGAACCGCGGCTGCCTCGACGCCGAAGAATCTCGTGGACCCGAAGAGGTCGTCGAACCGGTAGCGGTCGGTCTCGGCCTCCTCTTGCGATCGCGGTGGAGAGGTCGGCTCGGGGTCGCCAGCGGAGGTTGGCGCCGGTGCAGCGCTGTGCTGCGCCACGGTCGCAGGTTGCTCAGTCGGGGAGGATGCGCTGGATCCGTCGTCGAAGAGGTGCGCGGGAAAGTCCTCGGTCTCGGCGCTGAGCCCTCCCCGCGCTGCGTGCGTGACCGTCATGAGCCGCAGCGGGGCATCCGGCCGGCGAAAGACGATCTCGCTGATCGCCAGGGCGCCCGGCCGGGCCGTGCGCTCGCGGTCCGGGATCGCGCGCAGATCCGCGCGGACCAGCTGCCTGTCGAAACAGACGGCCAGGCGTGTGACACCGTCGAACGCCACTTCGCGCCACGTCCGTGCGCCGAGGCCGTCAACCGTGGAGCGGCGCCACCGATCATCCTCGATTGTGAGGACCGCCGCGCCGCGCAGCATCGCCGTCAGCGTGCCGTCTTCTACCCTGCCGACGAAGAAGTCCGGTAGCGCGCCGATCCCAGTCTGGAGCACGACATCCAGCAGATCTTCAAGGGGCGTGTCGGCTGTCATCATGGGGAGCACCGCGCGGGCGCGGTCCTCGCCGTGAACACCGCCGAATGCGACGCAGGTCGATCCCTGGATGATCGCGGGATGATCGCCCCGCATGTACGTCCAGCCTGTCATCCGCGCGCCCGCTGCTTGCTCGAGGGGACTGTGTCCTCGTCGGGGAGCAGATCGGCGACAACCGCGCTGGTTGCGCCGATGCCGCCAGTGACGTCGTCGGAGTCGGGGCTCGCGCCGCCGGCGACGACGTCGACCACGATCGCCGTCACGTTGTCGCGCCCGCCGCGCTCGACCGCCTGCATCACCAGAGTGGTCGCCGTCTGCTGGGTGCTGCCACCGAGAGCGAGACCGGCGCGCAAACTCTCGTCGGGGAGCTCGCCGGTCAGCCCGTCGGAGCAGATCAGCAGCCGCTCGCCCGTGACGATGGGCAGCAACCAGTACTCGGCCTCACTGTCGGGGGCTCCCACGGCCCGAGTGATGACGTTGCGGCCGCTGTAGGTCGCCATATCCTCGCGGCGGAGCTTGCCCCCGTCGACGAGTTCCTGCGCGACCGAGTGGTCGACCGTCACCTGTTGGAGCGTGTTGCCGATCAGCCGGTACACACGCGAATCGCCGATGTTCAGCACCAGCCACCAGCGGTTCTCGTTCTGGGTGACGACGACGATCCCTGTGAGCGTTGACCCGGCTCCGTTGGGAAGAGCGTCGGCGATCGTCGCGACACTGTGGTGGGCGCGCTGGACCGCCGCCATCACATCGTGGGGTGCGAGATCATCGACTCCCACGAGGGGCCGGAAGGCATCGATGACCGCGGCGCTCGCCCGATCGCCGGCGTCGTGGCCGCCCATGCCGTCGGCGACGATGAACACCGGGTACGCGGCGAGGAGCGAGTCCTCGTTCATCGTGCGGCGTCGACCGGTATCGGTCTGCGCCCCGGTGGTGATCGTCAGCGTCGTCATGCGCGTGGTGGCCTTCAACTTTTGCGGATGCGGAATGTCGCGTCCCCGAGCTGGAACGTCTCGATGAGCGCGTGCGTTGCGGTGACCTCGATCTCGGCGCCGGATTCGTCGAGCACGATCGAGCCGTTGGTCGAACCCGAATCTTCGATGACCCAGGTGTCACCGACCAGACGCAGCACAGCGTGCGACTTCGAGACCGTCTTGGTGTCGTCTACCACCGCGATGACCTGGGCATCCGACCCGGCCGGGGCCGAGGGTGAGCGCCCGAGGATGACGGTACTTGCGGTGATGGCCTCATCGCTGCCGTCGGGCAGGGTCAGCAGCCACGAGGGACGCTTGGAGCGCGAGATCACGGTGCGCTCGTCATCCTCGTCGATGTGCACGGGAGTCGGGGCGGCGGGCGCAGGGGCCGCAGGAGCGACGTCCGGTGCCGTTGCCGGCGCGGGAGCCCACAGGCTGTCGGGCTGCTGCGCAGGGTTCGGGGCGGACGGCGGCGGCGGCGGGATGAAGGCGGTCGGCGCCGCAGCGGGAGCGGCTGGCGCCGGGGCGGGAGGTGCGGGCCAGGGCGTCGCGGGGCGAGCTTCAAAGGGCGATGAGGGGCTCGGGGGCGGGGGCGGGGCAAGCGCGGGTCCACGCGGGGGTGCCGGAGGCGCGGGGGGAGCCGGAGGTGGCGGAGGTGCCGCGGTAACTGCCGCGCCGCCCGCAAGTGAGAACGGACTGGTCGGCGGCGCGGGCGGCGCCGCCGGGGTGTCGTATGGCATCTGACCCGTCGGGTATGCCGGGCGCAGCGGCCCTGAGAGCAGCCGCGAGCTTCCCCACCCGAGGATGCTGGCCCAGATGGGGAAGAGGAACACAGCGAGGATGGTCAGCCCCGATCCCCGTCCGAATCGCTTGTTCACGGTATCGATCGAGATGATGAGGAAGACGAACGCGACGATGTTAACGATTGGCAGGAAGGCCAACAGCGCCCAGAACCCGGGCTTGCCGCCAAGCTCGTACAGCGTCCACGTGTTGACGACAGGGACCCACGCCTTCCAGACGGGCTCGCCGGCCTTCGTGAAGACAGCGCCGAGTGCGAGCGCTGTCCAGATATAGATGCCGAGAGGGATCAGTATCGCGACGAGGATCACGACGATCCCCGCTCCCATCAGCCCGGCGGCTGCGCCGGATCCATCGTTCATGAACGTTGCTCCTTCCGCGACGCCGTGCGCGTCATCCGGGTGGTGTGGGTATCAGCGGTGCGCGGGCGGGCGGCGCGCTCTGCTCTTGCCTGCGCGGTCGCCGTCTGGATGCCGCGGCGGAAGGATCGCAGCGAGATGCGAGCACGCAGGCTGGCCCACCAACCGAGCCCCGTTCGCAGATGCGCACGCTCTGCGTCGACGAGGCTCCAGAACGCGTCGCTCTCGGCTTCGGTGGGCTGCTCGAACGCGAAGGCCGACCGATCGGCCCACGAGGCCAGCGCGACCGCGGCGCCGGTGCCTTCCGCGCCGTACAGCGCAGCGAGCTCGGAGCGTGTCTGCGCGTGCGGCAGCGGCAACCCACGGTCGACCGCGGCATCGACATACTCGTCCCAGCCGGCGATCACCCGGTCTGCGGGGTCGGCTGCGTGACGGCGGGAGCGTCGCCGCACCGTCTTGGCCGTGATGATCGCCAGCAGGGGGCCCAGCAGGATGAAGAGGACCAGCAGGACGCTTCCTGACACGCGCAGCGCTGCCCAGAGATCTGAGAGGTCCACGCTCTCTGGCGCGGCCGTGTCGTCGGCTGTGCCGGCATCCGCGGGGGAGGCATCCGGTGGCGGGACGGCATCCGCCTGCTGCGGGCGCACGTCGGTGGGGATCGGGGGGTCGTTGCGCTGATCGATCTCGGGCGCGATCGGGTTCGCGTGCTGGGGCGTCGTGTCGATCGGGATCCAGCCGCCTGCGGTGTCGCGGATCTCGATCCAGGCGGCGATGTCACCGCCGACGCAGCTGCCGTCTTCGCAGACACTCAGCGTGTCGTCCTCGCTGTGAAGCCGGGCGCCGAGGACGACACGGCTCTCGAAGCCGAGTCGATCGGCGATGAGGGCCGCGGCTACGGCGAACTGCTCGTCGTCACCGACAGCGGCAACCAGCAGAGCGTCGTCGTTGCCGCCGACGTCATTCTGGCGCTCATTGAGGGCGCTGAACAGCGACCCGATCCGATCTGTCGAATGCCCGGCCCGGCTGGGCTCGAATGAGTAGTCGTCCAGCTGGGTCATCCACAACGGCGGGACGTCCTCATCGATCGTGAGTGCGTGGCTGAGATACCCGCGGGCGCGCAGGCGCTCGATGAGAGTCACCAGCCCGTCGTAGCCATCGGCGACATCTTGGAGCTCGAGCCACTGGGTGAGCGAATCCGGGATGACATCCTCGTCGAGTCGGGGCTCGCCGACGAGCGGATCCTGGACGTCGGCGGCGGCCAGCGTGGCGGTCTGAGAGATCGACACGCCCGGGGCAAGGCCCGGATCCGACAGCTGCACTCCCATGTCGGCGGTAGGGCTGAAGAAGAAGCCGTCCGCGAGCAGGTTGCGATCGGCACCGGAGAATCCCACGGAGGTGAGCCCGGCGGTGATCGGCACCCAGATCCCCGAATAGGCACCGATCTCGATCACCGAGCGGACGGTCCCCGCACCAGACGAAGTCGGAAGTCGCACGAACGCGGTGGCCAGCGGATCCAGCCCGTCCGGGGCAAGGACGCGCGCGACGACCCCGTCGTAGAAGCTGAGGGTGGCAAGGCGCACGCGGTCCACCGACGAATCGGTGGTGATGCGGAAGAGCTCGGTGTCCACGATGTCGTCATCGAAGTTCTCGCGGTAGGTGATGAGGGGGCTGAGTTCGGAGCGGATCCGCAACTCCGGGGCGATGACGGTGCGGGGAACCTCGCGCACCTGCCCCGCCACGGCCAGCGGCGCAACGACTAGCCCGACGACGGTCGCGACGGTCGCCATCGCACCGGCGAGCAGCCACTTGCCGGTCGCGGCGCCGCGGGGGCGCTTGGCGCGCACGCCGGTCGCTGTTTCGGCCGTGCGCAGCTCGAGGGAGCGCGCGGCGTTGGTACGCCACACGAACCAGCCGACGCATGCGAGCAGGCAGAACAGGCCCGTGGACAGCTCCACCACTCCGGGAACGGTGACGGGTCCGATTTCCAGGATGCCGCGCACCGCGCTTGAGCCGAAGACGATGCCGAAGACCGGCATCGTCAGTGCGAGCGGCGCGGCGAACACCCAGTGACGTGTGCGCCACGCCGTGCTCAGAGCGATCACAGGCGCGAGGAGACAGACCAGCAGGAGCGGTGCGAGCACTGCCTGGTAGGTGCCGAGAGGCACGTCGAGGGTGAGGATGTTCTTCCACCCGGTAACCGGCGCGGTGGCGATATCGACGACTGCGGCGGGAAGTTCACTGAGATCCGTGAGTGCCCGCGGCGCCCCGAGGGGGATACCGAGGACGAGGTAGGCGGCGACGGTAGCGAGGGCGACGATCCACCACGACCACCGGCTGCGGGCAGCCAGGACGGCGATCGCAACCCCCGTCACAACCCCGATTCCGACGGTGAGATACATCCAAGGGTCGCGGTAGATCGGCCACGCGGCCACAGCGGCGACGCCGCCGAATGCGACGACCAGCCCCACGTCGATGACCCACAGTATTCGTGGCAGGGCGGAGGTGCGCGCGCTGCGGCGCGCACGGTCGCGGATCGGGGCGGCAGGCGCGCTCATGCCGCCGACCGCCGGGCAAGGATGTGGCGGAGGTCGTCGAGGAGTCCGATCGTGATCACGGCGATATCACCCAATTGCCGATAGCCGGGCTCGGCGGTTGGGTCGCAGACGATCACGATCACACTGACGTTGAGGGGAAAGGCGACGGCCGCGGATTGGATAGTATGCGCGGTGACTGTCGAGCCGCACACGAGGAATCCGACCGAGACATCGCGATGGGCCTCGACAGCGAAGGTGGCGACATCCAGGAGGGGGTTTACGGAAGCGCGCTCGGCGACCTCGCACAGGGCGTCCAGCAGCGTTCGGGCGCTCACCGTCGGCAGTTCGTGCACGGCGCGGGTGATGCGTCTGGCGAACTCGGGTATTTCCTGCCCGACGACGACGTCGACGTCACGGCCGTCGCGGATGCCGCGCACACCGAGCGAGCCGACGGCGCTGACCGCGAGCTCGAACTCGTCTTCGTTAGCGAACTCCGTCTCGGCTGTGGCGAGTGCGATCAGCATGCGCGAGCGCCGGGATTCCTCGTACTGGCGCACCATGAGCGTGCCGGTCTTGGCAGTCGACTTCCAGTGCACCTGGCGGCGGGAATCGCCGGGGACGTATTCGCGGATGGCATGGAAGGAGATGTCGGAGTCGACGATGAGAGACGAGGGATTGCCCTCGAGATCGCGGACGAAGCCTGTGGCGGTGCTGGGGATCACCGTGGTCACCGGGTGCACGTACAGGGTGTGGTGGTCCTGCCACGCTGTCTCACGTCGCAGCAGTCCGAGCGGGTCCCCGCGGACCGTGCGGGCTGGGCCGATCGCGATGACACCGCGGCGGTGGGTGGGAATGGCGACCTGTTCGCTGAAGACTGCCCCGGGCCGCAGCAGGGGTACGGCTATTTCGACAAGACCTTCGCCGACGGGGACGTCGACGACCCCTGGGAGGGCGAGTCGACGCCCGATGTTGGTCACGGTGATCGCGCCGCTGACCTCGGCGCCGGCGACGACCCGGTCATGGGCGAGCGTGAGGTCCACCTCGTAGGCCCGCGCGCCGAAGAGGAACACCGAGGCGAGCAGCAGAAGACTGAGAGCGATGGTCCCGGCGGCGACGAACTCGATCCAGCCGAGGATGAGTCCGGCCGTGAGCCCGACCACGGCGGCGGCCACCAGCATCCACCCGCCAGCGGTGACCGTTTCGGTCACCGCCCGTGTCGCGCGCGTGATCGTCTGCCTCAGCCGCCGCCAGAACTTGATTCCCTGGACGACGACGACCGTCGTGGCTCCCCCCGTTGCATAGCGCGTTCGAGTGGTGGACCGGCCGGTTGATCCACTCGTTCGCGTGATCCGGGAGTCGGTGTGTGAGCTCACGCGGACTCGCGCTGGCTGGGCGGCACGGTGTCCAGAAGCACCTGTCCGATGACGGCGTTCGCGGTGACCCCGTCGAATTCCGCCTCGGGGTCGAGGATGAGGCGGTGGGCGAGGACCGGCTCGGCCAGCGCCTTCACGTCGTCGGGGGTGACGTACGAGCGGCCGTGGGCTGCGGCCCAGGTCTTGGAGGCCTTTGTCAGCGCGAGCGCGCCGCGCACACTCACGCCCAGGCGCACCTGCGTCGCGTTTCGGGTGGCTTCGACCAGGCGCGAGATGTAGTCGAGCACGAGCGGGTTGAGGTAGACCTCGCGGGCGATGTCGGCCATCGTCACCACACCCTGGGGGGTGATCACGGGGGCGACTTCGCGCTTCGCTGTTGCCGTACCCTCGAGGATCTTGAGAGTGGCGGCGTGATCGGGGTAGCCGAGCGAGGTCTTGAGCAGGAAGCGGTCGAGCTGCGCCTCGGGCAGTCGGTAGGTGCCGGCCTGCTCGACCGGGTTCTGGGTGGCCACGACCAAGAAGGGGGTGCCGACCGGGCGGGTCACGCCGTCGACGGTGACCTGGCCCTCTTCCATGACCTCGAGCAGGGCCGACTGGGTCTTGGGGCTTGCGCGGTTGATCTCGTCGGCGAGGACGACGTTGGCGAAGATCGGTCCCATGTGGAACTCGAACTCCCCCTTCTTCTGGTCGTACACCGTGATACCGGTGACATCGCCGGGAAGCAGATCGGGGGTGAACTGGATGCGGCTGCTCGTGCCCTGAACGGTGCGCCCCATGGCGCGGGCAAGCGACGTCTTGCCCGTCCCCGGGTAATCCTCCAGCAGCAGGTGGCCCTCGGAGATCATCGCCGTGAAGGCCAGCTCGATGACGTGGCGCTTTCCGAGCACGACCTGTTCGACGTTGGCGACCAGGCTGTCAAACGACTCCTGGAACCAGTTGGTCTGTTCGGCGGAGAGGGTCATGCGGATCCTTTCGGGCGTGCGGTGCTCACGGGGTGGTGCTCCCCTCTGTTCCGGAGTCAGCGGGCGGCGGATCCGGGGCGGTGCAGGTGAGGGTGTATGACTGTGTGTCGAGCGCCGACAGGGCCGCGGTGAACGCGACCGAGTAGGTCGCTCCCGTCGAGCCATCCTCTGACGCGGACGTCGAGTATTGACCGGCCTCAGCTGCAACGACAATCTGACCGGGCGAGACGTCGCCGCTGACGCAGGTCGCGGGGAACTCGATCCGCACCAGGTAGGCCGGTGATCCAGTAGCGGGTGAGATCGTCACGGGTTCGGAACACGTCTCGGTGCTACCCGCCAGACAGGCCTTCGCGGTCAGCGGCGCCGGCGCCACACCGTTGTATCGGAATGCCTCGTTGAAGGAGGCGACGGGAGTGCCACCCGTGAAGAAGACCACCTCGTAGCTGCCGGTGGCGGCCAGCGCCGGGGCGCTGATGACACTCCATTCACGTACCCGCGCGTTGGCGACAGTGGAGTCGGCCGTGGCAGTGATCGAGTAGGTCGTATCTCCGGTCGGGGGAGGGATCGTCTCGCTGGGACGGACGGTGCCGCTGGTCCAGCTTGTCGTGCCGAACGACACTCCGTCGTACCAGGTCTCGGCACAGATATTGACCGTCGTCGCCTCCCATACCGTGCCGGCGAGCGTCGTCGAGAACGAGGATCCTGTCACCGACCCCGAGGGAGTGCATGTCGTGCCGGCCAGAACGGCCCGAGCCTTCACGGTGGCGCCCGTGCCGTTGGGCGTGACCGTCGCGGCGACCTGGATCTGCCCGCTGCCGTCGGTGCTCGCGGTGACCGTCGGGTCGGTGATCAGCGGCGCACCGATGCCCCAGGCTTCGCCCGAGACCGAGGTCCCGTCCGAGCTGCCGCCGGCGACGACGGATTCGGGCGGCACCTCGAACCGGGTGACCGGGGTCGCAGTGACAGTGGTGGGGGTGTTCGACCCGACAAGGAACGCGGGGAACTCGACGCTGTTCTGTCCAGACGGGACAGAAACGGTGACGGTCTCGCCGACAGGGCTTGTCAGACGGATGGCGCCCGTGGTCGGACCGATCCCGGTCACGGTGATCTTCGCGATGAGACCATCGGGTGGGTTCGGCACAGGAGCCGCCTCGATCCCGCTGGGGGCGACGGGGGCCTGATACGCCCAGGCCACGATGCTCGAGCTGGTTCGCGATTCACCCGTGGAGTTGACCGCCCACGCCTGGTACGTGACCTTCTCACCGTTGGTCGCCGAGATCGGGGCGCACTCGCCTGTGGCAGAGCAGGTCGTTTCAACACCGTTGCTCCCCGCGACTCGGTAGCCGCTCACCGCCGGGTACGACGTGGATTCGGACACCACCCGCAGGGTCACTGTGTCACCGGTGTAGTTGGTCCAGTTGATGCGTGCAGGATCTGCCGGCAGTCCCTGGAGGTCGAGGATCACGGTGCCGTCGCGATCCCCACTGGATACGCGTTGTTGCGCATCCTGCACTGAGAAGCTTCCGGTGCAGTCGGCCGCGCCTGGCGCATCGGAGGCCCAGCTCGCGGTCACCGCGGTGGCGCTGGCCTTTGTGAACGTGACGTCGGGGCAGTTCTCGGGGTTTGTCACCGAGACCAGCGTCAGCGGCGTGCCGGGAAGCGGATTGACCTCGCCGACCACGCCGATCACCTGGATCGTGCAGGATGTCGTGCCACCGCTCTGGGAGCACTGCTGCGTCGCCGTCCCGCCCTTCGGGAGTGTCGAAGGTGCAGGCCCGACCGTGAGTGCCAGGGTCGCTGCCGCGGCATCCGGGTGGCTGAGGATGCGCACGGTGACCGGCTCCTCACGGGCGGGCCGCGATGCGTCCTTCGCAACGATGGTCAGCGAGGAGCCGGACTGCGTCACCTCGAACTGATCGCCGGAGTACTCGATGCCGTACTCGACCGAGGCCCAGTCGGGTTCCCCGTTCCAGGTTGTCATCGACTGCAGGTCGTACACGGCTTCGGCGCCGGGGCTGACGCTGAGGGATGCGGCACGCAGCTCCGGCTGCGGTGCCTTCGCAATGATCGAGACCCGCAGCGCGAGATAGGTGGGATCCTCCTGCGAGGCGAGTCGCACCGGCACGGTACAGGTGTCGGTCCAGGGGCCGCCGACGCCCGCGTCATAGCGAATCGTCGTGCCGCGCTCGAGGGAGCACTGCCCAGCCCGGGAACCGGTCGAGGTGACGCCGGCGCCGTCAACGACAAGCTCCTCTCCCCTGGGGACTGCCACGGCCTGCGCCATGTCTACGTCGACCGAACCCTCTTCGTTGACCTCGATCTGTGCGAACCCGGCACGAAGCGCCAGTTCGATGTCGTTGTCGCCGGGGATCCGGAGGAACCCGTAGGTGACAACCTCGGTCCCGTTGAAGGCGGTGCCCGAGAGCTGGAAGGGCACGAGTGTGGAGTCCTCGGGAATCTCTCCTGAGATCGACCAGCCCTGCGCGGTGAAGGCCGCCGAGTCGTCCCAGAGAGCCATCGTGAGGTTCGAGATGTCGCCACCGCTCCAGGTCACCCGGCCTGTGACGACATCGATCCCAGTGGGCAGATCTTCACGGGACTCGGCGGTAAGGATGGTGTCCTGCACGACCGGATAGTCGGGTACCGGAGTACGCACGACCTTGAGGACGATCAGTCCTTGCGCTGTGTCACCGCTGCGATTTCGTACGGTGTAGAAGAAGGAGTAGGTGCCCAGTTCCGTCCCCGCCGCGAGCACGACCTGCCCCGTCTCGGTATCCACTGAGGTCAGCATCGCCTCGAGCTTCGCGTATTCGTCGGTGTCAGGTTGGGCGTTGGGACGCACATCGACCAGTTGCAGCTCGCTCCCGGTGGGATCGACGTCATTGTCGGTCGGGAACAGCACGACCGTGTTGGACGCACCGGCCTGCGCCTGGGCGTAGTCGCTGTAGGTCACCGGGCTCGGGTCGGAGGCCTCGTCCAGGATGCCGATGCGGACCGTAGCGACGGCGGTCTCGCCACGGGAGTCTCGCACCTGGTAGGTGAAGGCATCCTGGCCGCGGGCGCCTGGGTTGCTCGTGTAGACGATCGCATTAGACTCGGCCGAGATCGCCGCCGAGCCCTGCGCGGGCTGCGTGACGATGCGGTCGAGAACCACGCTGTCGCCGTCGGGGTCGACACCGAAGCTGTCGAACGGGATCGACACCGCGCGACCGCTCAGCACCCGTCCCGAAAGGTCGGTGGGAAGGGGAGCGGTGTTCGTATCAGAGGGCAGCACCGTGATGAAGATGCGCGCACTGTCGGTCATCTCGGGGAACCCGAGGCGGAAGATCGTATACGCCACGGAATAGGTGCCCGGCTCGGAGGGGGCCAGGTAACGCACCACCCGCGGTGTCGCGAAGGCGAGTCCGGCATCGGATTCGTTCACAACCTGGGATGGATCGATCGAGACAAGTGCGCCGGCGGGAGCGGTGTCGTTGGCCAGAACCGGGATGTCGATGAGGGAGCCGACGCGCACGGTGACAGTGTCATCGGTCGCGATCGGCGGCTTGGCGCTCGGGGACGGCAGCAGGATGACGGTCAGCTCGCCCGTTGCGGTGGCGTTCGGATCCCCGGTCCCGTCCGAGACCGTGTACCGGACTGTACCCAACTGCCCGGGCTGCCCGTCGGCGGTGGTACCGGACACGCGGATCAGGCTCTGTGCGACGACGTCCACGCTCAGCGAGGCGCCAGCGGCGGGCTCCGGGCGAAGATCGCTGACCAGCAGGACGCGCCCCGACGGGTTCTCGACCGCGGTGAGCACGTCGATCGAGGCATCCTCGTTCGGTCGGACGAAGGCGGTCAGCGGCGGCGTCGAGATGCGGACTTCCGCGGGATCGAGCACCGTGATCCGCACGGTCGCCGACATCTCGCCGGTGTCATCGCGCACGGTGTACTGCACGACATGCGAGCCCGGCTGGTCGGCGGTGAAGGTGAAGGAGAGCCCGGAGGAGTTCGGGACGACGGTGGCCGTCGAACCGTTGAGCGTCTTGACGGCGGTCAACGACACCGCGCCCTTCGTGCCGTGCACGCGGTCATCCAGGGTGACCGACATCGGCAGGCCGAGTTCCCCGGTCAACGCGAACGAGTCGGCGGACAGCTGTGGCGACGGGGTGACGGAGATGAACAGGGGCTGGCTCGATGACGCGCCACGGGAATCCGAGACGGTGACATCGACCTGCACGCTCAGCGCCGTCGTGGTGTTGGGATCCGGGTGCTGGTAGGTGACCGTGCCCGCAGGGTCGGCGGCGACCGTTCCCAAGCCGGTGCCGTTGGTGGCGTCCGAGAGGTAGACGGGGTCGCCGTCCGGGTCGACCCAGGCCTCCATCACGTCCACCGAGACGGTACCGCCGGGCAGGACATCGGGCGAGGGCCACGTGGCCAGACATCCCGGGTCGCCACCGCACCAGATCGGCGCGTTGTTGACATCCTCCGGGACGACGCTAACGGTCACGCTGGCTGGCTCGGAGTTGAGACCGTCGGCCGTGGTCCCATCCGTCACCCGGTACGAGAAGGTCGCGGAGCCGGAGGCTCCCGCTGCGACCTCGATGACCAGCTGCTGACTCTCATTGGCAACACGGACGGTGCCGAAGGCCGGATCAAGCCCCGTCACCGACGAGCCGATGATGCTCAGGACATCCTCGTTGGGGTCGTGGTCGTTCAGGAGCACGGGCAGGACGACGTCCCGCCCCGCACGGACGCCGAAGGAGTCGGGCTCGGCGACCGGAGGTCGCGGGTCGAGGACTCGGTCGGGCGTCACATTCTGGTCCTGCTCCTGTTGACGGGCAGCCTCTTCGCTGCGCCAGGACTGCGACGAGGCGACCAGCGCACCGTCGGGCAGCGTCCACACCCAGCCGGAGGTGGTCTCGTTGAGGATCGCCTGTCCGGAGTTGGCCGCGATGACCGGCGTCAGCTGCTCGTCCAGCGCGGCTCCGGCGAAGTCGAGGTCGGTGGCTCCGGACTCCGAGGACCACAGCGTGCCAGCTTCGGCGGTGAGCCATGCGCCGAACAGGACACCCCCGACGGAGGTCGGCTGCGCGGGCGCACCCTGGGCCTCGACAGTGCGCTGCGTGTTCTGACCGTCGAGGGCGACCGTCACCAGGCCGCTTCCGTCGGCGATCGAGACCTCGGCTGCGGACGGGTCTGGACTCTGAAGACGTGCGTTCTCATCGACATCGAGGGAGACCGGACCGTCGACGCCCTGGATCCACAGTGTTCCGCTGGTGGGCTCCAAGACGGCCCACCGCCCGCCGACCCGACTGAGCTGCACGTCGTCGGTGGCCGGGATCTCGACCTCCTCCTCGTCGGTGATCTCGCCCGTGGCGGCGTCCGCGGTGAACATCCTCCCGCTCGCGAGCGAGAGCGCCAGCAACGTTCCGGTGTCGGTCACGGTCACCGCATCAGCACCGATGCGCGGACGCGTCTGCCCCTGTTCGACCACGACGTCGGCGTAGGGGTCGATGATCGTCGCGGCACCGCCGGTCGACAGGCGGGCGGCGTAGACGTCGCCCGTGTCGGTCAGATAGGCGAGATAATCGCCCGCCGAAGACACTTCGCTGGTTCCGGACGGGGTCGGCTGGAGGACGTCGGCGGCATCGGCGTCGATGTCGGGAGGTGAGGGGAGCAAGACATCCGCGTACTTGCTGTCGCCATCGGTGAAGACGAACAGATGCCCTTGCGTCTGGGCGAGTCTGCTGGGGTTCTCGACCTGCTTGACCGTGACGAGTTCGCCCAGTGCCGTGTTCACCCGTGCATAGTTCCGCCCGTCGCCGGTCTGCAGCGCCCACACGGACGAATCCTGCAGCGGCGTCTCCTGTGCATCGAATCCTGGCCAGACGGCTGCGGCCGCGACGACCAGGCCGACGACCGCGACCGTTGCCCCACCGGCCACGAGTGCGCGCCAGCGGGGCCCTGTCGGGCTCGTCGGGGTGGATGTCATCCGCTCAGAACACCCCCGTGAGGGCGAGGATTGTCACCGTCGCTGCGACGCCGACCGCCACCGCGCCCGCGATGATCGTCGGGATGAGCCAGCGGCTGCGTGCAGGCCGTGAGGGCGAGGACCCGGCGAGCACTGTGCCGTCCAGGCTCACCCGGCGCGCGGTGGAGCGCGACGCGCGCTGCGGGCGGCGGGAGGCGTGCTCGACGGTGGGGCGGACTGGGCCGCGCAGTGAGTTGTCCTGGAAGTCGATCGCGGCTCCCGCGGCCGCCCACTCGTCGACGGCAATCTCGAGGGGTGTCGAAGGGAGCCCCATCTCGTGCTGGACGACCTGCAGCTCGTAGGCGAACTGCGCCGCCGAGGCTTGGCGCCGTGCGGGGTCTTTGCTCATCGACCGCTGCAGCAGCGCTTCGAGCGAAGCAGGCACATCCGATCGACCTATCGGGGTGTACTGAGCCTTGCGGATCCGGCCCTTGAGCTGATCCCGCCCGTTCTGCCCGCTGCCGGCGATCTCGAAGGGGCTCCGCCCAGCGAGCAGCGTGTAGATCGTCGCGCCGAGGCTCCACACCTCGCTGGGGATCGAGCCCGAAATCGATTCGTCGACGACCTCCGGGGCGCTCCACGGGACAGACATAGCGAAGACCTCACCGTCGCCGCGGGCGTTGATCGAGGCCGCGATCCCGAAGTCCGACAGTACCGGAGCCCCGAAGGCAGTCATGAGGATGTTCGAGGGCTTGATATCGCGGTGCAGCAGACCCGCGCGATGGGCGGTTTCGAGGGCAGACCCGATCTTCACGCCGAGAGCGACGATCTCGGCGACCGGTATGAGCTCGCGTCGATAGCGGTTGGTCATCGAATTCGGGCAGTGCTCCATCACGATGTAGGGGCGACCGTCTGCCGAGACGCTGGCCTGGTAGATCGTGAGGATGGAGGGGTGAGCGCTCAGGCGCGCCATGACGTCGGCTTCCGCGTTGAACATCCGCAGCAGGCCGTCGTCAACGATGTCTTGAAGCAGCACCTTGACGGCGACGGGGCGGCGAGGCATGTTTTGCTCGAACAGGAACACGTCGGCAAAGCCGCCGGTGCCCAGTGGTCTCACATAGGTGAATCCGCTGAGGATCGGCGGCGCCGCTGGTAGGCGCCCTGCCATTGTTTCCCCCTCGAAGTGAGCGCGGCACCGTCGGGTGTGTGTACCGCGTTCAACTGCGTGACTGCCCTTGTTCCCCTGGCCGTTCGGATATTTCCTATCACATGCGGATCACGACTGTGCAACTCCGGCCGCGGGGACGGCCTTAGCGAGACAGAGTGACCTCGGCGATATTGCCGTCGCCGAAATCGACGCGGTCGCCGGGCGCTAGCGTTATCTCGCGATCGCGCACTTCGATCGTCGGGCCGTCTCCTACAGTGACGAATGTGCCGTTGGTGGACCGGAGGTCCCGGAGCCGCAGCTGCACCCCCTCGGCGACTACCTCGGCGTGTGTTGCGGACACCTCGTGTCGCGGCGAAGCGAGGGCCACTGTCGTCGCGCCCGCGCGAGTGGGTGAGCGGCCGAAGACGACGGTCCCCGCGATGGGAATGAGTGGGCCATTCCTGAAGTGCAGAGCCAGGCGCGGTTCGACGCGGCGCTGCCCGATGACGGTGGCATCGTCGAGATCCGCGCGGGCGGCGGCCCTCGAACCGATCACCGTGCGGTCGTCGAGCTCGCCGTGCTCGGGGTCGGCGCTCGGCACCATACCGGTCGCCCAGCGAGGCTCGGACGAGTGCTCGACAGCTGTGTCGAACTCCGGAAGTGGAATGCCCCAGTGGACCTGTTCGGTGCGGACGACTCCGCGCTCGACGGGCAGTCGCGCCGGCCCCGGAGGCTCTCCGCGCAGACCGATCGTCAGCTCGGCGATCTGCTGTGTCGATGCTTCGACCCACGTGGCCGCACCCTTGCCCGAGTAGCGCTGATGCTGGGCGCTGCCGACCTCAGCCCGTCCTCGCCCGCGGAGGGCGAGGGATGCCGAGCCGGTCGAGGCGTCCAGCAGCTCGATCAGCGCGAAGTCGGGGATCACCCGCACCCCGCGGGTGACCAGGGCTTCGAGGATGCTCTCCAGCGTCGCATCCGGGGTTGTCATCGTGCGCCACAGCTCGAGTGCGTGGCCCGCGTCGGTAGCGATCGTCAGGACGAACCGATCGGTGATCAGGCCCCAGGCGTCGCGATCGGCAGCCGCCGGGGTATAGCTGAACATGCGCACAGCATATTGCGCGCCCGTGGGGTCTTCTTCGCGCCACCCACGGCATCGCGGGCTGCGCCATGCCACGTAGGTAGGAATCATGACGATTCCTACGCTGCAGCTTCTCGATGGCAACCGCATTCCGCAGGTGGGTTATGGCGTGTTCAAGGTTCCGGCCGATGACACGCGTCGTGCAGTGCTCGAGGCGTTCGAACTCGGTTATCGGCATATCGACACGGCGGCCATCTACGGCAACGAAGAGGGGGTCGGTGCTGCGATCGCCGAGAGCGGCATCCCGCGCGACGAGCTTTTCATCACGACGAAGCTCTGGAACGACCGCCACGACGGCGACGAACCCCGAGCTGCGCTGGGCGAAAGCCTCGGCAAGCTCGGACTCGACGCCGTCGACCTGTACCTCGTGCACTGGCCGACTCCGGCACGCGACAACTATGTGCACGCGTGGGAGCGCCTGATCGACCTGCGTGAGCAGGGTCTCACGCGAAGCATCGGGGTCTCGAACTTCCTTGTTCCCCACCTCGAGCGGATCATCGCCGAGACCGGAGTCGCCCCCGTCGTCGACCAGATCGAACTCCACCCCGCCTACCAGCAGCGGGAGGTGGTCGAGTGGGCACTCGCTCGCGGCATCCGGATCGAGGCCTGGGGCCCGCTCGGTCAGGGCAAGTACGACCTCTTCTCGGTGCCGGCTGTCGCGGACGCGGCAGCTGCCCACGGCAAGACCCCGGCGCAGGTCGTGCTGCGCTGGCACCTCGACAAGGGCAACATCGTGTTCCCGAAGTCGGTGCGCAGGGACCGGCTCGCCGAGAACATCGACATCGTCGATTTTGCCTTGACGGATGACGAGATCGCCGCAATCGATGCGGTCGACCCGGGCGATGGTTCGGGGCGTGTCTCGGCGCATCCCGACGAGGTCAACTGAGCGCTACGCGTCAGATCCAGGTGGGCGACCAGTTGTGGAGTCGCCAGAAGTCGTAGGGCACGCTCGTCGCGGTGAGGATCGGATACCAGAACGCCGAAAGCACCAGAGCGACGATGAAGAAGACGGCGACCACCCGCTGGCCCGTTACGCGTCTTTCGGGACTGGCCCCGGCCGGATGGGCGAGATCACGCAGCGCAATCCCCAGTGCCAAGAGGAGGAACGGCAGCATCACGACCGTGTAGAACTGGAACACCGTGCGCTCGGGGTATAGCAGCCACGGCACCCAGGTGACGGCGACGCCGGTCAGGACAAAGCCCGAGGCGAGGTCCCGGCGTCGGATGAACCTGATGACGAGGTAGACGGTAGCCGCGACGGCGGCGTACCACACGAGCGGATTCGGCATCGAGTAGATGTTCTGTACGCATCCTGAAGCCGCTGTGCAGCCAGCCTCGCCGAGGGCATCGCTGTGATAGAACATCGAGGTCGGTCTGGCAAGGAGCGGCCACTGCCATGCAGGGCTCGCATAGCTGTGGCTTGCTGACAGGCCGACGTGGAAGCCGTACATCGACTGGTGGTAGGCCCACAGGTTCTGCAGAGACAGCGGTACCCACGACCAGAAGCCGGTAGCCGGCGAGCCGTCGACGGTGTGCCTGTCGTATCCGCCGTCGGTGGCCAGCCATCCCGTCCACGTCGCGAGATAGAGAAGGAGTGCCGGCGGCACGAGCAGCACGAACGTCACCGGTCCCTGGCGCACCGCGGCATCGGCGGGCCAGTACTCCACGCCGCGCCGACGCCGCTCCAGGGCGTCGACGATGACGAGGTAGATCCCGATACCGGCGAGCACGTACAGGCCCGACCACTTCACGGCGGTTGCGGCGCCCGCAGCAAGGCCGGCAGCGACAACCCACGGCCTCGCCCAGAACACCGGACCCCAGCGAGACTCTGAGCTCCAGCGCCCCGTTGCCAGTCGGCGCGGCCACTCTCGCTCGTGAAGCCATCGCCGATCCAGCAGCACGAACCAGAACGCCAGCAGGGTGAAGAACATGACGAAGGTGTCGAGCAACGCCACACGGCTCAGCACGATCGCGAGGCCGTCGATTGCCATCAGCCCCGCTGCTGCCGTCGCCACACCGATCGACCGGGTGAGCGTGAGTGCGACGACATAGAGAAGGAGTACGGCGAGAGTGCCGAACAGCGCCGTGGCAAAGCGCCATCCGACCGACGAGTCGGCGCCGAACAACGCCATCCCCGCACCGATGAGGAATTTTCCGAGGGGTGGGTGGACGACGTAGCTTCCTTCGTCGAGGAAGATGTCGGTCTCGCCGGCAGCGAAGCGTGAGTCGGCCTCATCGGGCCACTTCGCCGCGAACCCCAGGTTCCACTGGGACCAGGCATCTTTCACGTAGTAGGTCTCGTCGAAGACGAGTTCGTGTGGATGTCCGAGGTTCCAGAAGCGCAGGATGCCGGCAACGGCAGTCACGAGCGCCGGCACCGCGATCTGCAGTCGGGGGGAGGCCGCGACCCGGGTGCTGACACGGTCGTAGACCGTCGGCCGTACGGGGGTCTCGACGGTGGTGGTCACCGTGACAGCCTATTCGGGCCAGGATGTGAGCTCCGGCGGCTCCGACGCAGGGTCCGGCGGTCTCGGGGGATCGTCACCCTACCGGCCTAGGCTGGGGCCGTGATCATCCTCGCCGCCACGCCGATCGGGAATCTCGGCGACGCGTCCCAGCGCCTCATCGACGCGTTGGAAAATGCGCAGGTGGTCGCCTCTGAAGACACCCGGACGACGCAGCGGCTCCTCGCCGCGCTCGGCATCCAGAACCGGCCCCGCCTGATCGCCCTGCACGATCACAACGAGAAAGCCCGCGCTGCCGAGCTCGTCGAGCTCGCGCGAGCGACCGACGTGCTCCTGCTGTCGGATGCCGGGATGCCGACCATCAGCGACCCGGGATTCGGGGTGGTAGCTACGGCAGCCGGCGCCGGGGTCGCGGTGAGTGTCCTCCCGGGCCCGAGCGCCGTCCTCGCAGCTCTGGCCGTCTCGGGTCTCCCGACCGACCGATTCACGTTCGAGGGCTTCGTGCCGCGGAAGGCGGGGGAGCGGCGCAGCGCACTGTCGGCTCTCGGTGCCGAGCGGCGCACGATGGTGTTCTTCGAGTCCCCGTCGCGGCTCGCGACCACCCT
>NZ_DCBW01000030.1:37704-61973 GCF_002313585.1 Microbacterium sp. UBA1097
CCCCTCGCCGACATGGCTGCGGCCTTCGGCGCCGACCGCCCAGCCGTCGTGTGCCGCGAACTCACGAAGCTCCACGAAGAGGTACGCCGCGGCCCGCTCTCGGATCTCGCCGCCTGGGCAGACGACGGCGTCAGGGGTGAGATCGTCATCGTCGTCGGTGGCGCTGCCGGCCCCGCCATGTCGTTCGAGGACGCAGTTGCCTACGTTTCGGATCTGCTCGCGCAGGGAAAGCGCCTGAAGGATGCCTGCGCCGAGGTCGCCGCAGCATCCGGTCACTCGTCGCGCGAGCTGTACAACGCGTCGCTGTCATAGACCCGCGGGGCGGCGCCGGCCCGAACTAGACTTCTCGGGTGAGTTCCGGCAGTTCCTTCTACATCACGACGCCGATCTACTACCCGAGCGATGTTCCGCACATCGGCCACGGGTACACGACGGTCGCCGTCGACACGCTCGCGCGTTGGCACCGGCAGTCCGGCGACGACACCTGGATGCTGACCGGAACCGACGAGCACGGCCAGAAGATGCTGCGGGCTGCCGCCGCGAACGGCGCGACGCCGCAGGAGTGGGTCGATCGCCTCGTCGGTGAATCCTGGTTCCCGCTGCTTCGCACCCTGGATGTCGCCAACGACGACTTCATCCGCACGACGCAGGCTCGCCACGAAGAGCGCGTGACGCAGTTCGTCCAGGCGATCTATGACAACGGCTACATCTACGCGGGCGAGTTTGAGGCGCTGTACTGCGTCGGGTGCGAGGAGTTCAAGACCGAGGCCGAGATCATGGACGGCACGGGGGCGTTCGAGGGCCTCAAGGTCTGTGCGATCCATTCGAAGCCGCTGGAGCTGCTGCAGGAGAAGAACTATTTCTTCAAGCTCAGCGAGTTCCAAGACCGCCTGCTCGACCTTTACAAGAGTGTGCCCGACTTCGTGCGGCCCGAGTCTGCGCGCAACGAGGTGGCATCCTTCGTCCGCAGCGGTCTAAAGGACCTGTCGATCTCGCGATCGACCTTCGACTGGGGCATCAAGGTGCCCTGGGATCCCTCGCACGTCATCTATGTGTGGGTCGACGCGCTCCTGAACTACGCCACGGCTGTCGGCTACGGGTCCGACCCCGAGCAGTTCGCACGGCGCTGGCCGGCCTATCACGTGGTCGGGAAGGACATCCTGCGCTTCCACGCCGTCATCTGGCCCGCGATGCTCATGGCTGCCGGCGTCGAGGTGCCCCGCGGTGTTTTCGCGCACGGCTGGCTGCTCGTGGGCGGCGAGAAGATGTCGAAGTCCAAGCTCACGGGTATCGCGCCGACCGAGATCACCGACGTCTTCGGCTCCGACGCTTACCGCTTCTACTTCCTCTCGGCCATCGCGTTCGGTCAGGACGGGTCGTTCTCCTGGGAGGACCTGTCTGCCCGATACCAGGCAGAGCTCGCGAACGGATTCGGGAACCTCGCCTCGCGCACGGTGGCGATGATCGGGCGGTACTTCGAGGGAATCGTGCCGCCGCCCGCGCAGTACACCGACGCCGACCTCGCGATCCAGCGGGTTGTCGCGGAGGCTGCGGCGAACGCGGATGCCGCGATCGAGCGCTTCCGGATCGACGAGGCGATCGCCGCGATCTGGACGATCGTCGACGAACTCAACGGCTACATCACCGAGAACGAGCCGTGGACTCTCGCCAAGGATGACGCGAAGCGCGCCCGACTCGAGACCGTGCTGTACACCGCCGCCGAGGGTCTGCGCGCGCTTGCTCAGTTGCTCTCGCCGGTGATGCCTATCTCGACCGAGAAGCTCTGGATCGCCCTCGGCGCTGCCGAGACCATCGGCCGGCTGCAGGATCAGCCCCTTCGCGAGGCGGGGAGTTGGGGTCAGCTGAAGCCGGGCACCTCGGTCAATGGCTTGGCGCCGCTGTTTCCCCGGGTCGAGCAGCCCGCGTGAGCGACCCGAGCGCCTACGTGCGGGAGAGGTCGGCATCGGGTCGGCGTGACCTCACCTACCCCCCGCTGCCTGAGCC
Source organism: Microbacterium sp. UBA1097 (assembly GCF_002313585.1). Classification (NCBI taxonomy): domain Bacteria; kingdom Bacillati; phylum Actinomycetota; class Actinomycetes; order Micrococcales; family Microbacteriaceae; genus Microbacterium; species Microbacterium sp. UBA1097. Next base: position 39,709 of record NZ_DCBW01000030.1, read on the forward strand.
GCTGGCTGTTCCGGTGTACGACAACCACTGTCACCTCGAGATCGTGGACGGCGACGACCCGCTGGGCCTGTCGGAGCAACTCGCCCGCGCGGCCTCGGCGGGGATCGCGGGTGTGGTGCAGGCATCCGGTGACGTGGAGTCTTCGCGGTGGGCGGTGTGGGCCGCGGAGCATCACCCGCAGGTTCTCGCAGCGGTGGCGATCCACCCGAACGAGGCACCGACCTACGAGGCGGCGGGAGGCCTCGATGAGGCGATCGCGGCGATCGATGAGCTTGCCGCCCACCCTCGGGTGCGGGCGATCGGCGAGACGGGGCTTGACTTCTTCCGCACGGATGCCGAGGGTCAGCCGGCTCAGTACCGGTCTTTCGAGGCGCACATCGCTCTGGCCAAAAAGCACGGCATCGCAATGCAGATCCACGACCGGGACGCGCACGACGAGGTTCTGCGCCTGCTCGAGAGCGTTGGCGCGCCCGAGAAGACCGTCTTCCACTGCTTCTCCGGGGATGCCGAGATGGCGCGGATCGCCGCCGACCGCGGCTACTACCTCTCTTTCGCGGGCAACATCACGTTCAAGAACGCGCAGAATCTGCGCGATGCGCTCGCCGTGACCCCGGCGGAGCGCATCCTGGTCGAAACCGACGCGCCCTTTCTCACTCCGGTACCCCACCGTGGGCGCCCCAACGCGCCGTATCTCGTGCCGATCACCCTGCGCTTCATGGCAGCAGAGCTGGGTGTTTCCGTCGACGAGCTCGCCGCCCAGGTGGCCGCGAACACGCTCGAGGTTTACGGCACGTTCGCCTGAACGGAAGCGCGCGGGACCCCGTCGTCCCGGCGGATGCGGCTCGGGGTCGCGCGGGTCGTTGATCCACCTTCCAACTCCCACGGCAGCACGACCGGCGAGCTCGGGGTGCTCGCCGTCTCCAGCGCGTTCACGAGTTCGGGAAAGAGCAGCGCGGGAGCGAGCTCGGGGTGGACGCACACGTGCGTCACGCTCAGGCGGCGGTTGAGTGCGCAGTCGTGAAGACAGAGCGCGACAAGCTGCAGATCCCGCGGCAAGACGACATCGAGCGCGGCGAGGTCGAGGAACAGGCGCGGCCCCTCCTGCGCGAACGAGAACAGCCCGTCGACACCGTGCAGCAGGAGTTCACGGATGCTCCCCGCAAGCTCCAGGCTCGCGGCATCCACCCGGGCGACGATCGGGGCCTGGCCGCGGCTGGCACACCACTGCTGGTAGACGCTTTCGCCGATCTCCAGACGGGGAAGCCCCGGTTCGCCGGTGAGAAGCCCGATGTTCGTGGCGCCACTGGCAGCGAGCAGGTCAAGGGCCGCGGTCGCGGCATCCTCGTATCCGGTGCGGATCCACATCCCTGCGTCCGGCGGAAGGGGGAGGTCATTGGTGATGACGGGGATGCTCTGCGCTGCAGCGATCGCCAGCAGTGGGTCGCTCTCGCGGGCGTCGGGCGCGTACACGGCGTCTACCCGGGCGCTGCGCAGCAGCTCCGGGCGCGCATAGGGGATGACCGTGACCGTGAAGTGGTGCGCGGCTGCGGCGTCAACGAGGGCACTGAGCTGTCGCATGGCGTATTGCGCCTGAGTGGCCTCGCGAACCGGGTCAAGCGGCGGTGACGCGACGTACCCGATCGAGAGCGTTCGCCCGCGCCGGAGCGCTGCGGCGTAGCGGTCGGGGGAGTATCCGAGCTCGGTCGCGGCATCGAGTATCCGCTGTCTGGTGTCGGCGCTGAGCGCGCCCCGGCCATTGAGTGCCTGACTGACCGCGGCGGTGGACACGCCAGCTCTCGCCGCGACATCCTTCACCGTGACCCGCGCGCGCGGCAACGGGATCGGTGTCTGGTCGGGCTGCTGGGTCATGCTCACTCACGTGCCGGGATTCGGCGCTTCCGAGAAAACTGTCTCGACCGCTGCTGACCAGCGTTCGCCCTCCCCGGAGGACGCCAGTGTATGGCCGCGCGCAACGACGTGATGCATGATCACGCCGGCAAAATGCCGGAGCGCCCGTTCGGTCTTCAGCGAACTCTCCGAGGGGTTCTCGGGGAGGCGCGCGATCTCAGCATCCAGGAGCTGTTGAACCCACCCTCGCGCCGCTCGAACCGCCGGCGCGACATCGTGGACCCGACCTGCCCCGGCGTGGCGGAGCGCTGCGTCGGCGACGATCGCTTTCGCATCGGCAAGCGAGGCGAACTCGTCAAGCGGTGCGTGCAAGCGAATCGTCTCGAGGTCGAGTACCTCGACGCCGTGACGCGCCTGCACGTCGGCGGCGACGTTCCGGGGCATGCCGAGGTCGATCACCAGGAGCCGCTCGGCTGCGGCTGTCACCGCGGCGCGACCGGCATCCAGCTCGTCGCCGCCGAGCACGACCCGGGTCGTGCAGGTCACGATGACATCGGCCGACGCGATCTCGGCGGGAAACGATTCCGGGTCGACCGGGATCAGTCCGTGTCGTTGGGCGAACGCGGGGCCGCGACCGGATGCCGAATGAACACGGATGCCGCGCGCGCCGCGCACGCGCAGTGCCGCCAATGCTGCCGCGGCATACTGACCGGTCCCGATCAGGAGCACGCGGGCGCTTGACCAGTCGGCGATCCGTGAGGAGGCGAGCTCCAGGGCAAGTCGAACCAGAGAACGACCGGATTCCCCCACGCGCGCCGAGTTCTTGACGGTCCGCGATGTTTCTTTCGCGCGCTCGAAGAGGTGCTCGAGGGCGCGGGTCGTCATCCCCTCGCCGCGGGCGTCTTCGTAGGCGCGCGTGACCTGACCCGCGATCTCGTCCTCGCCGACCACGACCGAGTCCAGGCCCGACGCCACGGCGAACAGATGATGCGCGACACGATTGCCGACGGTGACATCGAGCGTTTCGCGCAGCTCTCGGTAGTCGATACCCGAGGCATCGGCCAGCTCGCCGAGCGCGGCAGTGACGGCGGACTCAGCAGAGTGGCCCTCGTCGGGGTCGATATCGAGGTAGGCCTCGAACCGATTGCAGGTTGCAAGCACGACGGCTCCGCCGATCGACTCGTGGGCGAGGGGGATGTCGCGGCGGACCTCGCCACCCACCTCGGCCAGGCGCTCAAGAGAGGCGAACGGGGTAGCCCGATGGTTGGCCGATAGGCAGACCAGCATCGCTTCCTCCTCGCGTCGACTGGTTAGTATATCGATTAACTATGCAGCTCTCCGATCAGCATCCGTTCGTTGCGCACGCGACGAAGGACTCGCACCTCATCCGCGCCTTCGTCGGACACCGACCAGCTATCACCCCCGTGTGGTTCATGCGGCAGGCGGGGCGTTCCCTTCCCGAGTACCGTGCGCTGCGTGAGGGCAGCTCGATGCTCGACGCCTGCCTCGACCCCGCGCTCGTGAGTGAGATCACGCTGCAGCCCGTGCGCCGTCACGGCGTGGATGCCGCGATCTTCTTCAGCGACATCGTCGTGCCCCTGATGCTGGCGGGGATCGACGTACGCATCGTCGCGGGCCGGGGTCCGGTCTTCTCCCAACCGGTTCGCGCCGGTGCCGACATCGCGCGGGTCACCGCGATCGACCCGCAGACCGTCACCGAGCGGGGCGGGCCGATCATCGAGGCTGTGCGCCGCACGACCGAGATGCTCGCCGCCGAGTCCGTTACTCGCGGCACGCCGCTCCCGCTCATCGGCTTCGCGGGCGCCCCGTTCACCCTCGCTGCCTACCTCGTCGAGGGCGGGCCCTCGAAGGACCATCTCGCCGCGCGCCGCCTGATCCACGAGGACCCGGCCGGGTGGGACGCGCTCACACAGTGGCTCGCCGACATCAGCGGACGCTTCCTCGCCCTCCAGATCGAGGCCGGCGCCAGCGCTGCGCAGTTGTTCGATTCCTGGGCTGGTTCTCTCTCCCCGCGCCTGTACCGGCAGGCAGCGCTCCCGGCATCCGCTCGAGCACTCGCTCACGTGCGGCAAATCGAACCGCCCGCGGACTCCGGGATGCTGCGGGTCCCGCTCTCGCACTTCGGTGTCGGCACCGGCGACCTTCTCGCCGACATCGCGAGCCTCGACCTCGACGTCGTCGGAATCGACCACCGGATCGATCTCGACGAGGCCCTGGAGCGGGTAGGGCGAGAGGTGACAGTGCAGGGGAACCTGGATCCCGCCATGCTGTTCGCTCCCGCCGAGGTCCGCGCCGCGGAGGTCTCCCGGATCATCGCCGCAGGTAAGGTCGCCCGCGCTCACGTCTTCAACCTCGGGCACGGCGTGCCACCCGAGACGGATCCAGACGTACTCACTGATCTCGTCACGATGGTGCACGATGCGCGCTGATGACACGATGCGCGCTGATGACACGGTGACCGCGGATGTCTGCGTGATCGGGGCCGGAATGGCGGGCCTCGTGATCGCCACCGAAACCGCCGCCGCGGGCCTTCGAACGGTGCTCGTCGAGGCCTCGGGCCAGGTCGGCGGCATGCTCGCGCCGATCGGCGTCGGTGGCCTGACCGTGGATGCCGGTGCCGAGTCGTTCGCAACGCGTACCGACGCGGTGACCGACCTCATTGGCCAGTGGCACCTTCCCGTTGCCGTCACGACGCCGAACCCCGCCGGAGCGTGGCTCGTTGCAGCAGGCGACGCCGGGGTCACCCGCGCGCCTCTGCCGCGCCGAAGCGTGCTGGGGATTCCCGCCGATCCCGACGCCGACGACATCGCACCTCTCGTTCCGGGACGTAGCGAGAAGCTGCTCCCGGTCCCGGCCGAGGAACCGTCGCTGTTCGAGCTCGTCGCATCTCGACTCGGCCCTGATCTGGCCGACACTCTCGTCGATACCGTGTGCCGTGGGGTCTACTCGCGCCCCTCCCGTGACCTGAAGCTGTCGGTCGTTCATCCACAGCTCTGGCGCCGCTTCTCGCAGACCGGCTCGCTCACTGGCGCTGTCGCCGAGCTTGCCGCCGGACCCCGCCCAGGAAGCGCGGTGGCAGGCATCGTCGGAGGCATGTGGCGGCTTCCGCGCGAGCTCGCTTCCCGTGCGCGGGCGGCAGGCGCAACGATCCTGATGGATGCGCCCGTTCGCAGCATCCAGGGGGCCGGCGCTGCAGGCGTGAGCGATGATGCGGTCATCGTGGATGCCGGCAGTACGCCGATCCGCGCCCGAACCGTCGTCGTCGCGACCGGCCGCGAGGAGGCGCTGCGTCTGCTGGGATCGGCAGCAGACGGTGACGGTACGCCGGTCGAACTCGCGATAGCGCTCGTGCACGCGCCGGGCCTCGATGCTCATCCGGTCGGCACTGGCGCGCTCATCGCCGACGCTGCACCCATCGACGCGAAGGCGCTCACCCACGCTAACGCGAAATGGGCGTGGGTGGATGACGCGCTCAGCGAGCGCCTCGGGCCCCATCACCACATCGTTCGGTTGTCGGCGCGTGACGGTGCCGCTGATGCGTTCGACGAGGAATCCGTCGCAGCTGCGATCACGGCAGTCACCGGCGTCACCGTTGCGCCGGTGGACGTTCGTGAGTTGCACATACGGCGGTGGCACGCGTCGTCGTCGTCATCGTCATCGTCATCGTCTGTGTCTGCTGTCGCCGCCGATTCCCGCATCTACCTCGCCGGCGCCACTGTCGCCGGTACCGGGCTCGCGTCGGTCATCCCGCACGCGCGCGAGGTCGCAGCATCCCTCGTTCGCGCGCTCGCAGCGCCCCCGCTCGCGTCAGCTTCGTAAACCCCGCACCGCCGTCCCTACCTGGAGGAATCGTGACCGATCCCGCTACCCCCGACGCTTCGACGCCCGGCGACGAGTCCCTGCCCGCTGGCTACACCCTCTTTACTGTGCTCGCGGTACCGCGTGTGGCGGCGCCGGAGTTCGGTGACCTGGAGCGCGAGGTCGCAGAGCTTCCCGCCGCCGGCGTGACCCTGCGCGGGCTCTACGACGTCACCGGCATGCGCGCGGATGCCGACCTCATGGTGTGGCTGCACGGCGAGGACCCGGCTGCACTCCAGGCTGCACTGCGCCGGCTTCGTCGCACCTCGGCGCTGCGTGAGGCGAGCATCACGTGGAGTGCCATGGGCGTTCACCGCGAGGCCGAGTTCAACAAGCGACATGTTCCCGGATACCTGCGCGGGGAGGCGCCCCGCGAATGGCTCTGCCTCTACCCGTTCGTGCGCAGCTACGAGTGGTACCTGCTGCCCGAGCAGGAGCGCTCAGCGATGCTCGCCGAGCACGGCCGCAAAGGCAGCGCTTTCCGTGATGTCGTGGCCAACACGGTCTCGACTTTCGCGCTCAGCGACTACGAGTGGCTCTTGCCGTTGGAAAGCGACAACCTGCTGAGCCTTGTCGACATGATGCGCGATCTTCGCGCGACTGACGCCCGCCGTCATGTCCGTGAGGAAGTCCCGTTCTTCACCGGGAGACGCGTCGAGGTCGGCGAGCTCGAGGACGTCCTGTCGTGACCGCCGAGAACTTCCGACCCAAGCCCCCGCACGCGACCGGTGCCTACTGCGCGCCGGGGGCTGCGGTGTGCGGTGCGACGCCCGCGGCGGCATCCGGCCCGGCACACGTGGAAGAACCCGTCGCGTACGACGCGCTGCTGCTGCTCGGGTTCGGTGGACCCGAGGGGCAGGATGACGTCATCCCGTTTCTACGCAACGTCACGGCCGGCCGCGGCATCCCCGACGAGCGCCTCGAGGAGGTCGCGCACCACTACCGCCACTTCGGTGGGGTCTCACCCATCAACCAGCAGAACCGCGACCTGGTCGCCGCCCTCGATGCCGAGCTTCGCGCGCGCGGCATCGACCTGCCGGTGTACTGGGGAAATCGCAACTGGATGCCGTACGTCGCCGACGCCGTGCAGCAGCTGCACGCCGACGGACACCGCCGCGTCCTGGCGCTGGCAACGAGCGCCTACAGCTCCTATTCGTCGTGCCGGCAGTACCGGGAGGACCTCGCCGATGCGCTCGAGGCGACGGGTGTCGGGGAGCAGCTGCAGATCGACAAGGTCGCCCAGTTCTTCGATCACCCGGGCTTCGTGACTCCCTTCGTCGATGGCATCCGGTCGGGGCTGGAGAAGCTGCGAGAGCACGGCATCGAGAAGCCGGACGAGATCGAGGTGCTCTTCTCGACGCACTCGATTCCCGTCGCCGATGCCGAACGCTCCGGTCCGCGCGACCGCGACTTCGGGCCGGGCGGCGCCTATGCCGCTCAGCACACCGCCGTCGCGGAGCAAATCATGCGAACGCTCGGGTCCGAGAGCCCCTGGCAACTCGTCTACCAGAGCCGCTCAGGGCCGCCGTCGGTGCCGTGGCTCGAGCCCGACGTCAATGACGCGATCGCCGCGCTGCCCGCGCAGGGCCGGCGCGGAGTGCTGATCGTTCCCCTCGGGTTTGTCAGCGACCACATGGAAGTCATGTGGGACCTCGACACCGAAGCCATCGAGACCGCCACCGAGCTCGGTCTTGTCGCCGTACGCACCGCGACCCCGGGAACATCGCCCACCTACGTCGCGGGCCTCGTTGACCTCATCGAGGAGCGGCTGAACGGTACCCCGGCATCGCAGCGCCCGCGAGTCACCTCGCTCGGTCCGTGGTTCGACGTGTGCCGGCCCGGATGCTGCGAGAACGCCAGGCTGGGCTTCCGCCCGGCACTCGCGGGGTTGACGCCATGACCGTGCGCTTGGGGACCCGGGCCAGCACACTGGCGATGACGCAGTCCGGGACGGTGGCACGGATGCTGACAGCATCGTCGGGCCTCGAGGTCGAGCTCGTCCCCCTCACGACGCACGGCGATGTCGCCACCGGTTCGCTCGCGTCCCTCGGGGGTACCGGTGTGTTCGCGACGGCCCTGCGCGAAGCGCTGCTCGCGGGGGAGTGCGACCTGATCGTTCACTCCCTCAAGGACCTGCCGAACGCCGCTTACCCGGGCCTCACGCTGATCGCGGTTCCCGAGCGCGAGGGTCAGCGCGATGCCCTGTGTTCGCGCGGCGGCGTGACCCTTGCGGAGCTCCCCGCCGGCGCGCGCGTGGGGACCGGCTCCCCGCGCCGGGCCGCTCAGGTGCTGGAGCGGCGGCCTGATCTCGTTGTCGCCGACATCCGCGGCAATGTCGACACGCGCCTGCGCAAGGTCACAGACGGCGAGTATGACGCGATCGTCCTCGCCGAAGCGGGCCTTCGCCGGATCGGTCGGGACGGCGAGATCGCCGAGCTGTTCGACCTGCACGCGTGGCCGACCTCGGCAGGTCAAGGGGCACTGGCGATCGAGATCCGCACGGCTGATACGACCACCGAGCTGGGCCGCGCCCTGCGGGGCCTGAACGATCCAGCCGCCGCGATCCCCGCGCTCGTGGAGCGGGCGGTGCTCGCAGAGCTCGAAGCCGGCTGTGCTGCGCCTGTCGGTATCTCTGCGATCCAGAACGGCGAGAGCGTGGAGGTCGCCGCGACGGTCTACCGGAGTGACGGGTCGCGCAGCATCCGTGTCGAGGACGCCGCGCCAGTCGCCGTCGTCGCCGAACCGGCGGGCCGGGCGGCGCTTGCTGAACGGGTCGTGCGGGTGCTCCGAGATCGCGGGGTCGATGAGCTCGATGACTGAAGCACTCGCCGGACGCACGGTGCTCGTGCCGCGCGGTGGAGCATGGGGTGAGCGCGTCGCGCGCCTTCTTGCAGACCGCGGTGCCGTGCCCGTGATTGCGCCGCTGATCGAGACCAAGCCCCCGCGCGACCTCGAGGCCCGGGACCGGTTCTTCGCCGACCTCGCCGCCGGCACCTACGACTGGGTGTTCATCACCAGTGCCGCTGCGGTCGAACACCTGCGCGCTGCGGGCATCGAGATTCCTGCTGCCACGCGCGTCGCCGCGGTCGGGCGTGCAACCGCTCGCGCTGTCGTGGATGCCGGGTTCGAGGTCGACTTCGTTCCGGCCGGGCGCTCGTCGGCGTTGGCCCTCACCCAGCAGTGGTGCTCAGCGCACGAGCCGGCGCGCGTTGGGCGGTGCCTCGTGTTGCGCTCCGACCTCGCGATGGCGGTCGTCAGCGACGAGCTGGAAGTCCGCGGCTACGACGTGGAAGTCTGTATCGCTTACCGGACGGTGGGGGTCGACCTTCCGGATGAGATCGTCGACGATCTGCGATCGGGGCGGATCGACACGGTGCTGCTCACCTCGACGAGCGTCGTGCGCGAACTCAGTCACCAGGTCGGCGTGCTTCCGCCGAACACGGTCCTCGCCTCGCTCGGGCCCGGCACGACCCGGGATGCCGAACGCCGGGCCCTCACCGTGACGCTGACCGCCCCCGAACAATCCATCGAATCCCTCCTCGCCGAGCTGTCCTCCTTCTCGCCGAGTTGTCCTTCCCCGCGCTGAGTTGTCCTCTTTCCAGCCGAGTTGTCCTTCCTCTCGCCGATCTGCACCCCGGAGTTCCGTCCATGACGACCTATCCCACCCACCGCCCGCGGCGCCTGCGACAGAGCCCCGCGATGCGCCGACTCGTCACTGAGCACACGCTGTCGGCATCCGCACTCGTGCTCCCCGTGTTCGTGACCGAGCGGGACGAACCGCAGCCCATCGCGACGATGCCGGGAGTGCGGCAAGAAACGCTCGAGACGCTGCCGCAGGTCGTCGACGCGGCGGCGGATGCCGGGCTCGGCGGCGTCATGCTGTTCGGTGTGCCGCTCGTTCGTGACGCGACAGGGTCGGGCGCGACCGACCCGGACGGCATCCTCAACCGCGCTATCCGCGTCGCCCGGACAGCGGCGGCTGGACGGCTCACTGTGCAGGCGGATCTCTGCCTTGACGAGTTCACCGACCACGGACACTGCGGTGTCCTCGATGCGCGGGGTGGGGTCGACAACGACGCGACGCTCGATCGGTACACGGCGATGGCGCTCGCGCAGGCTGACGCGGGGGCCGAGATCCTGGGTCTGTCGGGAATGATGGACGGTCAGGTCGCCGCGGTTCGCGAAGCACTCGACGCGGCGGGGCGAACGGATGTCGTGCTCCTGGCGTACTCGGCGAAGTACGCGTCTGCGTTCTACGGCCCGTTCCGTGACGCCGTGGAATCCACGCTCGTCGGTGACCGTAAGACATATCAGCTCGACCCGGCGAACGGTCGGGAGGGGCTGCTGGAGGCATCCCGTGACATCCACGAGGGTGCCGACATCGTCATGGTGAAACCCGCGGGACCCTACCTTGATGTTCTCGCGGCGGTAGCCGAGCGCTCGCCAGTCCCGGTGTGGGCGTACCAGGTGTCGGGGGAGTACGCGATGGTCGAGCTCGCCGCGGCAGCCGGGGCCATCGACCGCGATCGCGCGGTTCTCGAGTCCCTCGTTGGCATCCGCCGGGCCGGGGCAGACGCGATCCTGACGTACTGGGCGCTGGAGGTCGGGCGATCACTGCGCGACGGGCACAACGCGGGAGGTGCGCGATGACCCACAACGATGAACTCTTCGCCCGCGCGCAAGCGGCAATGCCCGGGGGCGTCAACTCGCCGGTGCGGGCTTTCGGCTCGGTCGGCGGCACACCCCGGTTCTTCGTATCCGCCCGAGGGCCCTACGTGACGGATGCCGATGGCCGCCAGTACGTCGACCTCGTCGCCAGCTGGGGGCCGGCGATCCTCGGTCACGCGCATCCGGAGGTCGTTGCGGCAGTCACCGAGGCCGCCTCCCGCGGTCTCTCGTTCGGCGCGAGCACGCCAGCCGAGACCGAACTCGCCGAGGAGATCACGGCTCGGGTAGGTGCCGTCGACCGGGTGCGGCTCGTCTCGACAGGCACCGAGGCGACGATGACCGCCATTCGCCTCGCCCGCGGCTTCACGCGGCGAGATCTCGTCGTGAAGTTCTCGGGCCACTACCACGGGCACTCCGACGGGCTTCTTGCCCAGGCTGGCTCGGGACTTGCAACCCTCGCGCTGCCCGGTTCAGCGGGGGTGCCAGAGGCAGTGGCGGCTCAGACTGTCGTCATCCCCTACAACGACCCTGATGCGCTCGCCGGAGTCTTCGCCCAGCACCCGGGGCGCATCGCTGCCGTCATTACGGAAGCCGCCGCTGCGAACATGGGGGTCGTCCCGCCGCATCCGGGCTTCAACGCCCTGCTTGCCCGCGCATGTCGCGACAACGGTGCGCTCCTCATCCTCGACGAGGTGCTCACCGGCTTCCGGGTCGGCCCGGCCGGGTTCTGGGGACTGCAGGATGCCGCGGGCGAGACCTACGCGCCCGACCTGTTCACGTTCGGCAAGGTCGTCGGCGGCGGCCTCCCCGTCGCGGCAGTCGCGGGCCGCGCGGAGGTCATGGAGCTCCTCGCGCCGCTCGGCCCGGTGTACCAGGCCGGCACGCTGTCGGGGAATCCGGTAGCGGTGGCTGCGGGGCTTGCGACGCTCCGACTCGCGGATGCCGCGGTCTACGCGCGACTCGGTAGCGCCGCCGACGAGCTTTCGGCCGCGGTGGGGGTCGCTCTGACACGCGAGGGCGTTGCTCACGGCATCCAGCGGTCGGGGAATCTCTTCAGCGTGTTCTGGGGCGAGGATGTCGCCACCGGCGTCGCTGACTACGAGACTGCCGTGCGGCAGGAGTCTTTCCGGTATCGGGCGTTCTTCCACGCGATGCTCGATGCGGGAGTATCGCTCCCGCCGTCGGCGTTCGAGGCGTGGTTCCTCACCGCCGCGCACGACGATGCGGCGCTGGCCCGGATCGTCGACGCCCTCCCCGCCGCGGCGCGCGCCGCAGCATCCGCCCGCGCCTGACGTGTCTTAGGCCTTGGCCTTGGGGCGGGTGAAGAGGGTCTCGGTCTGCTCGAGCTCCATCCCCTTGGTCTCGGGGATCCGCCACAACACGAAGAAGAACGAGAGCGCGGCGAACGTCGCATACATGCCGTAGGTCAGCGGCAGCGACCAGCTCGACATCACCGGGAAGGTCATGGTGATCAGGAAGTTCGCGATCCACTGAGCGCCGGCAGCAACACCGAGGGCCTTACCTCGGATGCGGCTGGGGAAGATCTCTCCCAGGAGCACCCAGACGAGCGGTCCCCACGAGGCGCCGAATCCAATGACGAATAGGTTCGCTGCGACCAAAGCGATGGGTCCCCACGCGCCGTCCAGGTGGACGTCCTTACCCGTACCGGTAGCGAACGAGAAGGCCAGCGCCATCGTCCCGAGCGACAGTGCCATGAGCACCGAACCGGTGAGCAGGATCGGCTTTCGTCCGACGCGGTCGACCAGGAAGATCGCGATCAGCGTCACGAGCACGTTCGTGACGCTCGTGATCACGCTGATCAGCGGTGCGTTGGTCATGCCGACCGAGTTCCACAGGCTCGTCGAGTAGTAGAAGATCACGTTGATGCCCACGAACTGCTGGAACACCGACAGGATGATGCCGATCCAGACGATCGGCTGCAGTCCGAGAGCCTTGCCGCGGATCGATACCCCCGCGTTCTTCTTGTCGGTCTCGATGGCGAGGGTCAGCTCGTTTATCGTCTTGTCGAGATCGACCGCGGGAACCAGGCGTGCGAAGATCGCCCGCGCCTCGTCAGTGCGGCCCTTGCTGATCAGGTAGCGCGGTGACTCGGGCACGGTGAACGAGAGGATGCCGTACACGGCCGCGGGCACGACGGCGACCAGGAACATCCAGCGCCACGCTTCCAGGCCCAACCACAGCACGTTGTCGGCGCCGCCCGCGATGCCCTCGAGCCAGGCATCCGACAGGAGCGCCGCGAAGATACCGATCGTGATCGCGAGCTGCTGCAAAGAGGCGAGCGAGCCGCGGATCTGCCGGGGCGCGACTTCAGCGATGTAGGCGGGCGCGACAACTGACGCGATACCGATGCCGATACCGCCGACCACGCGCCACAAACCGAGGTCCCAGACCGAGAAGGCGAGACCGGTTCCGATCGCGCTGACGAAGAACATGATCGCGCCGAGGAACATGACCCGGAGGCGCCCCCAGCGGTCGGCGAGGTTGCCTGCTATGAGCGCGCCGACTGCACAACCGAGCAGCGCGATGGCGACGATGAACCCGGTGACGAAGTCGTTGAGGGCGAAGTCGCTCTGGATCGACTCGACAGCACCGTTGACGACCGAGGAGTCGAAGCCGAAGAGGAATCCACCGACAGCAGCGGCGATGGACAGGCCGACGGCGCGGCGACCATAGGCACTATTGAGGGAGAACGTCCCCGTGGGGAGCGCGTCAGATGAGGATGTCACGCGACTCACCGTACTCCCGCCGCGGCGGCGCGTGACGGATTCCGGTTACCCGATTCGCGAAGTCCGCGCGTGAGGCGAACTACAGTGATCGCATGCCCGTCACCCTCCTGGGCGCCGCGGAAGTGCGGGCGCTGGCCGCCGACCTCGACGTCACCCCGACCAAGAAGCTCGGCCAGAACTTCGTCGTGGACGCGAACACGGTGCGAAAAATCGTGCACCTCGCGGGCGTCCAGGCCGGGGAGCATGTCGTCGAAGTCGGACCTGGGCTTGGCTCGCTGACGCTCGCGATCCTCGAGGCCGGCGCCAAGGTGACCGCCGTTGAGATCGACCACCGACTCGCGGAGCGACTGCCCGCCACGGCATCCGCTCATGGTGTTCCAGACGGTGCGCTCCGGGTCATCGATCAGGATGCCCTGCGGGTGAGGGACCTCCCCGGCGACCCCGCAGTGCTTGTGGCCAACCTGCCGTACAACGTGTCGGTTCCCGTCCTCCTGCACTTCCTCGAGACGTTCCGCTCCATCGCCCGGGGGGTCGTGATGGTCCAGGCCGAGGTGGGGGAGCGGCTTGCCGCTGCGCCCGGGTCGAAGGTGTACGGGGCGCCCAGCGCCAAGGCCGCCTGGTGGGGATCGTGGCGCCTTGCGGGGACAGTTTCGCGGCAGGTCTTCTGGCCGGTCCCGAATGTCGACAGCGTGCTCGTCGGTTTCGAACGCTCCGAACCGTTGGGCTCCGAAGACGAGCGGATGCTGACCTTCCGCATCATCGACGCGGCATTCCAGCAACGACGCAAGATGCTCCGACAGGCGCTTGCTGCGGTTCTCGGCGGAAGCGCGCTGGAGGCATCCGCGGTGCTCGAACGTGCCGGGATCGCCCCCACCGCTCGCGGCGAGGAGTTGACGGCTGGGCAGTTCCTGCGCATCGCCAGAGCAACCCCGGCGCCTGCGCGATAGCCTCGAAGCATGACCGACGAGCAGCGATTCTCGCGCAGCCGAAACGACATCCACCGCCCCTACTCGGCATCCGAGGACCGCTACTCCATCACCGACTACCGCCAGGTGGGCACGTCGGGCCTCTACCTCCCGCCGATCTCGCTCGGACTGTGGTGGAACTTCGGAGACAACATCCCGTTCGACAACCAGCGGAAGCTACTGAGGCACGCTTTCGACTCCGGGATCACGCACTTCGATCTCGCAAACAACTACGGACCCCCGTACGGGTCTGCCGAGACGAACTTCGGGCGGATGATGCGCGAAGACTTCGCGCCGTACCGCGACGAGCTGATCATCTCGTCCAAGGCCGGGTACGACATGTGGCCGGGCCCGTATGGCGACTACGGTTCGCGCAAGTACATCCTCGCCAGCGCCGATCAGTCGCTGCGGCGCGTGGGCCTCGAGTACGTGGACATTTTCTACTCGCACCGGATGGATCCGGTGACTCCGGTCGAAGAGACGATCGCGGCGCTTGACACGCTCGTGCGCCAGGGGAAGGCCCTCTACGTCGGCATCTCGTCGTACTCCGCAGAGCAGACAGCGATCGCGGTTGCGGTGGCTCGCAGTCTCGGTACTCCGCTGGTCATCCATCAGCCGTCGTACTCGATGCTCAACCGCTGGGTCGAGGATGGCCTCACCGGCGTGCTGCGTCAGGAGGGTCTGGGGGCTATCGCGTTCACGCCCCTCGCGCAGGGGCTTCTGACTGACAAGTACCTCAGCGGTGCGGCCGCCGACCGGGCACAGAACCGCAATTCGGTTCCCGCCGACCGGGTGTCGGAGCACGGCCGCTCGCTGTTGGGTGGTCTCAACGAGATCGCCCGGCAGCGGGGCCAGAGCCTCGCGCAGATGGCGATCCAGTGGGTGCTGCGGGACCCGGTCGTCACCTCGGCGCTGATCGGCGCATCGCGTCCCGATCAGCTGGACGAGAACCTGGCAGCGATAGCGGGCCCGGCTTTCGACACCGAGGAGCTCGAGCAGATCGACGCTCTCACCGACGGCGTCGATCTCTCGCCGTCGGGTCCGATCTGGGCGGATCCCTCGGACTCGTGACGGCGCCGCTTCGCACAGACGTCGTCCGGGTGCGGGCTCCGGGCAAACTCAACGTGTACTTCGAGGTCGGTCCGCTCCTCGACGACGGCTACCACGCTGTCGCGTCCGCGTACCAGGCTGTCTCTCTGTTCGAAGACGTGTGGGCCGTGGCGGCGGACGACTTCCGGCTCGAGGTCACCGGCTCAGTCGATGTGTCGACAGTCCCGCTCGATGATCGGAACCTCGCGCTGCGGGCGGCGCGGATCCTCGCTCAACACACGGGGTACGACGGTGGGGTGCACCTCACGGTCGACAAGCACGTTCCGGTAGCCGGTGGCATGGGCGGCGGCTCCGCGGATGCTGCGGCAGCCCTCGTCGCCTGTGATGCACTGTGGGGGACCGAGGTGGGTTCCGCCGAGCTGCAGCGCCTGGCTGCCAGGCTCGGCGCCGACGTGCCGTTCGCTCTGATGGGAGGAACGGCAGTTGGCCTGGGGCGCGGAGATCGGCTCAGTCCCGCGCTCGCGACAGGCCGCTTCGAGTGGGTCATCGTGCTCGCCGATGGCGGACTGTCCACGCCGGCGGTCTACAGCGAGCTCGACCGGCTTCGCGCGCGGACCGCGTCGGCCGGGCATCCGTCGACCGGCGCACTTCGCCTCGACCGCATATCGGACGCTCGCCACGGTGGCGCAGACCCCGCGGTGGCGACGGGCGTGCTGCACGCCCTCCGTTCCGGCGACCCCGAGGAGCTCGCCGGTCACCTTCACAACGACCTGCAGGAGGCGGCACTGTCGCTGCGGCCCGAGCTCGGCGATGTGCTCGATCTGGGAGACCGGGCCGGCGCCTTGGCCGGGATCGTCTCCGGGTCGGGTCCCACCACAGCGTTCCTCGCCGAGGATCTCGAATCGGCCCTGGAACTGCAGGTCACCATGTCGGCCGCGGGATATACGGCCCTTCACGCACATGGCCCTGTTCCCGGCGCACGACTGATCTGACCGACTGGTCTGACAAGGCCGCGGGTGCTTCTGACGGGCTGCGGACATTACCGCCGGATTTCCGCTTCGGTCAGAACCGCCCGCGATGTCCCCGGCCTCCGGTAGCGTGATTCGAAGCCGAATCGGCCGTCCCGACGAACGGAGAACCATGAAGGCTGTCATCGACAACGTTGTCATCGCGGAAGCTTCCCGCCATGATCTCCTCTCCATCGAGGGGAACTGGTACTTCCCGCCGAGCAGCATCGTAGCCGGCGCACTGGTCGAGAGTCCGACTCCCTACACGTGCCCGTGGAAGGGCGTGTGCCAGTACTACGACATCGTCGCCGACGGGGTTACTCACTCGGACGGCGCGTGGGCATACCCGACGCCGTATCCCAGCGCGTTCGAGCGTGTGGGGGCTGACTTCTCGGGCTATGTCGCCTTCGGGAAGGACGTGTCGGTCATCGACTGACCCGGTGCCGCCGTGATCATCTTCGACGACGTCACGAAGCAGTTTCCCGACGGAACCCGAGCGGTCGACGGATTCAACCTGACGCTCCCCGCGCACAAGACGACGGTCTTCGTCGGCTCCTCGGGCTGCGGCAAGACGACTCTGCTGCGCATGATCAACCGCATGGTGGAGCCCTCGTCCGGCGTCGTGTCCATTGATGGCGAGGACATCGCCGGCAAGGACCCCGTCAAGCTGCGCCGGGGGATCGGCTACGTCATGCAGAACTCGGGCCTCCTGCCGCACTACACCGTGATCGACAACATCGCGACGGTTCCGGTGCTGCAGGGACTGTCGCGCTCGGCGGCTCGGAGCCGCGGTCTCGAGCTCATGGACACGGTAGGTCTTGATCGATCGTTCGCCAAGCGCTACCCGAGCCAGCTTTCCGGCGGCCAGCAGCAGCGCGTGGGGGTGGCGCGCGGCCTTGCGGCTGACCCCAACATCCTGCTGATGGACGAGCCCTTCGGCGCTGTCGACCCGATCGTGCGCGCCGAACTGCAGCAGGAGTTGCTGCGGCTGCAGGACGAGGTCGACAAGACGATTGTGTTTGTCACGCACGACATCGACGAGGCGTTTCTGCTGGGTGACCAGGTGGTCATCCTCGAGAAGGGCGCGCACATCGCGCAGGTCGGTACGCCGAGTGAGATCCTCGAGAATCCGGCATCCGAATTCGTGGCCTCGTTCATCGGCGCCGATCAGGGCAAGCGCTCGCTGCGGTTGAAGAAGACCGCCACCGGCACTGCAGTGATCGATGGGCAGGGGCGCACGCAGGGCATGCTCAGCGATCCGGACGAGAGCGCGCGAGGCGTCCCGTCGTGAGCTGGGTTCTGGAGAACCTCGGCCTGATCCTCCAGCTGTCGGTGGAGCACCTCCGCCAGTGTCTGATCGCGATCCTCCTCGGGTTCGTTCTGTCGATTCCGCTGGGCTTTCTTGCCTGGCGGTTCCGTCTCCTCCGGGGTGCTGTCGTCACCATCACCGGATTGATGTACACCATCCCCTCGCTCGCGCTACTGTTTCTGCTCCCCGCCCTCTTCGGGTATGTAGCGTTCAGCGATCTGAACCTCATCCTCGCGCTGACGCTCTACGCGATCGCGCTTCTGGTGCGGTCGGTTGTCGACGGACTCAACTCTGTCGACGAGGGCGTACGTGGCGCTTCCACTGCTATGGGCTTCTCAGGTGCGCGTCGGTTCTTCGCCGTCGAGCTTCCGCTGGCCGGCCCCGTCATCCTCGCGGGTCTGCGGGTTGCTGCCGTGAGCACGATCGCGCTTGCACCGGTGGGCATTCTCGTGGGCGTGTCGAATCTGGGGTACCTGTTCACCAATGGTCTCCAGCGCCGCATCATCCCCGAGGTCCTCGCGGGGGTTGTCGCCGTCGTCATTCTCGCCCTCGTGATCGATCTCGTGCTGGTTCTGATCGGGCGGATACTGATGCCGTGGACGCGCCGGACGCGAGTACGGCCTCGCGCAGCCTCATCCGCTGCTCCTGCGGAGGCGAGCGCATGAATCTTCTCATCGACGCCTGGGCCTGGATCATCGCACCCGAACAATGGTCCGGCCGATACAGCCTGCCAACGCTGCTGCTCGAGCAGCTGGGCTACACCTTCGCCGCCGTCGGAATCGCCGCTCTCATCGCCGTGCCGATCGGCTGGGCAATCGGACACACCGGCAAAGGACGCGAGGTCGCTGTTGCCGTTTCGGGCGCGGCGCGCGCCATTCCCTCGTTCGGGCTACTGATTCTTCTCGTCCTGGTCATCGGTGTGACGCGCCGGGCTGAGGCTGCGCTGATCACGTTCGTCCTCCTTGCCATCCCGTCTCTGCTGGCCGGCGCCTACACGGGCCTCCAGGCAATCGATCGGGCCACGATCGACGCGGCGCGCGCCATGGGGATGACTCGCTGGCAGATCCTGTGGCGCGTCGAGGTTCCGCTGGGTCTCCCGCTGCTGGTCGGCGGGCTGCGGACCGCCACTTTGCAGGTCGTCGCAACCGTCACCATCGCCGCCTACGTGAACCTGGGTGGGCTGGGATTCCCGATCATCCAGGGCCTTCCACTGCGGGCGTTCGATCAGGTTCTTGCCGGATCGATTCTCGTCGCCCTTCTCGCCCTGGTCCTCGATGGTCTGCTCGCGCTCCTGCAGCGCGCTGCAGTGCCGCGGGGACAGCGCGCCACGAAGACCCGGCGTACGCCATCCGACACCGGGCCCCGGTCCGCCCAAACGCCCGCTCGGGTCCCTGACACCGTCGCGTCTAGCCCGTCCACCTGACCGCACCATCCCGCACCACCAGAAAAGAAAGAGGCACCATGACCACCACACGCACCCTCCGCGCCGCCGCGCTCGTCGGCGCCGCCGCGCTGCTGCTGGCCGGCTGCGCTTCGGGCAACCCGCTCGAGGAACCCACCGACGGTAGCGGCAGCGGCGAGATGATGTCCGACACGATCGTGGTCGGCTCGCAGGCTTACTACTCCAACGAGATCATCGCCGAGATCTACGCGCAGGCTCTCGAGAACGCCGGCTTTGATGTCGAGCGTCAGTTCAACATCGGGCAGCGGGATGCCTACATCCCGGCGCTCGAGAGCGGCGAGGTGACGCTCTTCCCGGAGTACAGCGGAAACCTCCTGCAGTACTTCGACCCTGAGACGACGGCACGCACAGCCGATGAGGTCTACGCGGCACTGCCCGACGCGCTGCCGGAAGGACTGGTTGTGCTCGACCAGTCCACCGCGACCGACCAGGACTCGTACACCGTCACCTCAGCATTCGCCGATCAGTACGGTCTCGTCTCGATCGCCGATCTCGCTAACGTCACCGAGCCCCTGACGCTCGGCGGCCCGCCGGAGCTTGCCGAGCGCCCCTACGGGCCGACGGGGCTTGCCGACGTGTACGGCATCGACGTCGGCTTCTCGGCGACGGGCGACACCACGTTCGAGGACCTCGAAGCTGGCACGATCAACCTCGCCAACATCTACACGGCCGACCCGCGCATCCAGACCGCGGGCCTCGTCGTTCTCGAGGACCCCGAGGGGCTTTTCCTGGCTTCGAATGTCGTCCCGGTCGTGAACGCGGATGTCGCTGACGAGATCGCCGACGTCATCAACGCCGTGAGCGCCGCCCTGACCCCCGAGGGTCTGGTTGCGCTGAACGTGCAGAGCACGGTTGACGAGATGTCGCCCGCCGACATCGCGTCGCAGTGGCTGCAGGAGAACGGCCTGAGCTAACAGCGCGACGTCAACGAAGCGGCTGCCACCCGAGAGAGAGGGTGGCAGCCGCTCCGGCGTTGGAGGGGTGGTGGGTCAGCGGCCGAACAGGCTCGCGAAGAAGCCTTTCGATGGCTCGTTTTCGTGCCCGGCACAGCGCTGCGCTTTCGGGACCCCGGCGAGGGCCTGCTGCACGTGCTGGCCGCAGCCGCCCCACGTGACCTTGCCGCACTTCCGGCACGTCGTCTGATAGCACATGGTGTCTCCTTCACTGGCTGCGCGGGCAGCACAAATGGCGGTCCGTCACCGTGACGGTCCGAGCGATGAGTGTTCGGGGATGCGGCTCAGGCGAGCGACAGGAAGAGCTTCTCGAGCTCCTCCTGCGTCAGGCCCTCGGCCTCGGCGGTGCCGTCCGGGTCGGCGACACAGTCGCGCATCGCCGCCGAGATGATGGCGAACCCGGCGCGGTCGAGAGCGCTCGTGACGGCAGACAGTTGCGTCACGATGTCGCGGCACGTGTCACCGGCCTCAACCGAAGCGATGACAGCGTTCAGCTGACCCTGTGCGCGCTTGAGCCGGTTGGTGATGCGCTTGCGTGTTGCAGCCTGCTCCTCGGGGGTGCCGGTGATCATCATGCGTGGACCTCTTCTCTGACAAGAATGCTGGCGGCCTGATCGCCCCACCACTGGCGAAGGGTCTGCGTCCCACCCGACAGGGAGAACGCGTCAAAGCCGTTTCCTACCAGGATGCGGTAAGCGATGTTCGATCGGACGCCCGCCGCGCACAGCGCTGCGATCGGGCGGCCCTGCGCTGCCTCACGTACCTCGTCGATGCGCTCACGAAGTTCGGTGTGTGGAATGTTCAGCGACCCCTCGATGTGGCCGCTGCTGTATTCGCGCGGAGTTCGGACGTCGAGGATCAGTGCGGATTCCCGCATCTGGTCGAGCTCGTCGGCATACCAGAGCTTCAGCCGCCCGTTCTCGACGTTTTCGGCGACCATCCCGACGAGATTCACGGCGTCTTTGGCTTGACCGTACGGCGGCGAGTAGGCAAGGTCGAGATCCATGAGGTCGGTCGCCGGCAGGCCGGCACGGATCGCGGTCGCGAGAACATCGATGCGCTTGTCGACTCCTTCATAACCCACGGCCTGCGCTCCAAGGACTCGTCCATCGTCCGTCGAGACATGCACGATCAGGTGCACGGTCGAGGCTCCAGGAAAGTAGCCGGCGTGCTGCATCGGGTGCAGGTGGATCGTCGTGTAGTCGATTCCCGCGGCATCCAGGCTCGCACGGTTCGCCCCGGTCATCGCTGCCGTGATCTCGCCGACGCGCACGATGGCAGTGCCGACGGGCTGGGGGATGGGCCGGCCGCCAGCCATGCCGAAGATGTCGTCGGCGATGAGCCGACCGGCGCGGTTGGCGGGGCCGGCGAGGGGCACGGGGCGCTGGACGCCTGTGACGGCATCCGTGCTGATGACCGCGTCGCCGGCGGCCCAGACTCCCTCAGCGGAGGTGCGTCCGCGATCGTCGACGACAATCGCGCCTCGAGCCGTCTCGATTCCTGCAGTCTCCACGAACGCGGTGTCGGGGCGAACGCCGACCGAGAGGACCACGAGGTCGGTCGGGATGCGGGTGCCATCCGCGAGGACGACGACATCCTCATCGTCGCCGACCTCGACGCTCTCGGCGGCGACACCGGCGTGGACCCGGATGCCGAGATTTCGCAGCTGTGTCGTCACGACAGAGGCCATCTCGCGCTCGAGCGGCGGGAGAACATGCGGGGCAAGCTCGACGACGTCGACCTCGAGCCCGCGATGGCGCAGGGCCTCGGCGGCCTCGAGTCCGATGAACCCGGCGCCGAGCACGACGCCGCGCGTGGCGCCGTCATCGACCCACTTCTTGAGGGTCACGGCGTCCGCCACGGTGCGAAGCGTCCGCACTCGCGGGGAGTCGAGCCCGGGGAGGGGCGGCCGAATGGCGACGGCGCCCGGTGCGAGGATGAGCGCGTCGTAGCTGAGGTCTTCGACGCCGGAGGTCGAGGCGACAGTGACAGCCTTCGCGGCCGTGTCGATCGCTGTCACATCGTGCCCGGTCCGCACGTCCAGGTTGAGGCTTGCGCGCAGGGTCTCGGGCGTGTGCAGAAGCAGCGACCCCTCGTGGGGGATCTCGCCGCCGACGTGGTACGGAAGGCCGCAGTTCGCGAACGAGACCTCGGGGCCGCGTTCGAGCACAATGATCTCGGCTGACTCGTCGTGACGGCGGGCGCGGGCGGCCGCGCTCATCCCGGCGGCCACGCCGCCTACGATGACGATGCGCATGGAGCACTCACTTTCTGGAGAAGAGATGCAATGAGCATACCCCAGGGGGTATACGGGGGGCAAGCTGACCGCATCACGAGAGCCACCTCGTGCCAGCGAGGGACAACTCGGCTCGACGAG
>NZ_DCBW01000020.1:0-2823 GCF_002313585.1 Microbacterium sp. UBA1097
ATGACGAGGACATCGCATAACTCCCGGAGACGCAGCAGCAGATCCAGCCGATCCTCGAAGTACTCGTCATAGCGCGCCAGCACCTGACCGAACAGCGGGAACGACTCGGTGTAGGCGCCGCGCCCTGCGGTCAGCTCGGCCCGTCCTCCGCTGATCAGGTCGAGGGTGGCGAAGTCCTCGAAGGTGCGCACAGGGTCGGCGCTGGAGAGCACCGTGACAGTGCTCGTGAGTCGGATACGAGAGGTGACGGCAGCCGCAGCGGCCAGGACGACCTGAGGCGAGGAGACCGCGAAGTCCGCTCGGTGGTGCTCTCCCACGCCGAAGACGTCCAGGCCGGCCTCGTCCGCGACCTTCGCCCACTCCAGGACATCGCGCAGTCGCCCGGCCGCCGACAGTGGCGCGCCGTCGGCGCCGCGGGTGAGCTCACCGAAGGTGAAGATGCCGAACTCGAACGCTGTCGTCCCGCTCATCGGGCATCGACGGCATGTGCACCGACATGCTCGATGAGGAAGTCCCGCACGTCCGCGATCTCGGCCGCGTCGATGCCGTGAGCCAGACCCGGATAGACCCGCTCATGAAGGGTGGCGTGCGTGGGGAGGAACGCGCTGGTCCGCGCGATCGCCGGCGCCGCGATGACCCGGTCTTCCGCCCCGCGCCCCCAGAACACGTGCGGGCGGCTCACCGCGAGCACGTCGTCCCCGGGCTGGGTTCCCCGCGCGACGAATCCTCCGAGCACGACGGGCGCGATCACACGTTCCGGTCGGGTGCGCAGGAGCTGGCTCGCCATCAGCCCACCCTGAGAGAACCCGATGGGGACGACGCGCGCGGTCGGGTCAACGTTCGCGTCGACCCATGCCCAGACCGAGTCGGTGGCCATTGCCAGCGGTGCGGGATCCGGATCGCCGGGTGTGACGATCTCGAGCCACGCTGCCCCGCCGTTGCCCATCAGCAGCGGTGCGCGCAGTGAGGCCCACGGCAGCCGAAGACCGAGCGCACCCGCAAGACCGGCGAGGTCGCGTTCGTTGGAGCCGAAGCCGTGAAGGAAGATCGCGACGGCCTCGCCGTCGGACCCGTCGACAGGTTGGGAGGATCGCACATCTCGTAGCAGGGAGTTCACTGACTCGTCGGCCCTTCTCATTGCAGACTGAATACTTGTAGATAAAACTATATCGGTTAGTTGTATCTACAACCGTCTACACGGCGCCACCGCGCGTCGACCGTAGTCAGATGTTTCGTCCGCCGGAGATCTCGATGACCGTTCCCGTGAGATAGCTCGAGAGCTCGCTGGCGAGGAACAGCACGACGTTCGCGACTTCGCTCGGCTGACCGAATCGTCCGAGGGGCACCTCAGCGAGCCGGGACTCGCGAATCCTCTCCGGCATGGCGTCGGTCATGGGCGTGCTGATGATGCCGGGCTGGATTGCGTTGACCCTCACCCCTGCGAAGCCGACTTCTTTGGCGGCGGCTTTGGTCAGGCCGACGATTCCCGCCTTTGCCGCGGAGTAATTGGTCTGACCGACGTTGCCGACCTTTCCGGAGATCGAGGACACGTTGATGATCGAGCCGCGGCCCTGTTCGCGCATGATCCCCGCAGCCTCGCGGGTGCCGAGCCATGCACCCCTCAGATGCACATCGATCACGGCGTCGAAGTCCTCGAGGGGCATCTTGCGCATCGTGGCGTCGCGTGTGAAGCCCGCGTTGTTGACCCACACGTCGAGGGATCCGAATGACTCCACGGCAACCGCCGCCGCAGCGGCGACCGCCGCCGGGTCCGATGCGCTGCCGAGCGAGGTCGCCGTGCGTCCTGGACGATCGAGTTCATTCAGGGCGCGTTCGAGCGCCTCGGAGGAGACATCCGTCAGCACCACGTTCGCCCCCTCGGCGAGCAGAGTGTGAGCCATCGCCAGACCGAGTCCGCCGGCGCCGCCCGTGATGACCGCGGTCTTTCCGTCGACCAGTCCCATTTCCGACCTCCTCGCGCGGTCACGCCCGGACGCAATGAAGCGGCCTGACCACGTTTCGATTCTGAGGGCGGGGGTCAGTCCTCGTCCAATACCGGTGTGCCGCGGAACTGAGACTTCGAGCGAAATAATCGCCGCGCGATCAATCTGTGCTGGTGATCGCTCGCCTCCGTGACGACAGCGCGTCGTAGGTGAGATCGGTCGGTTCGGCGAACGCGAGCTTGACGAGGCCGACCACGGACCGCAGGGCGGCCGAAGGGTTCTGGGTGCTCCAGCCGATGGCCGACTCGACCACGGGAAGCTCATCCGTGAGCGGGCGGTACGCCACGCTCTCATCAAGGTTGGCCCGCATCACCGACGTCAGGGTGAGAGTGACACCGACATGCGCCGCGACGAGAGCGATGATCGTGTAGGAGTCGGGCGCCGCCTGGACGACGTTGGGGGTGAAACCGGCTGCGAGGCAGACCTGCTGCAGGAGCGACTGCACAGACGAGCCCGAATCGGCGGGAAACGTCACCCACGGTTCATTCGCGAGGTCCCGCAACGACAACTCCGCCCGCGCGGCGAGCGCGTGATCCTCCGGCAGCGCGACGACCAGCTGCTCACGCTCGATGACCTGGTACTGCACGCCGGGGGCGATGAAGGGCAACCGGATGAAACCGAGGTCGAGAGTGCCGTCGACGAGGCGCGAGAGTGCCGCGTTCGCATACAGCTGTCCGTGCATCTCCAGCTCGATGTTCGGATACGTCGACCGGACGGCACGGGCCAGGACAGGCAGCGCGCTGTTGCTCGAGGCTCCGGCAAACCCCACGGTCACCCGGCCGTACTCTCCTCGCCCCGTGGAGCACGAGCTGGATGTGCT
>NZ_DCBW01000057.1:0-14676 GCF_002313585.1 Microbacterium sp. UBA1097
GTGCGGTCAGGCAGGAGTACGTGGAGGCCTAAACCGCTGCCGTCCAACACCGGTGGGGGCAGATCCGGTCCTGATCAGGCGGGGAGTGCGGCTTCGATCGCCTCGATGACCTCGGGGGCGTCGGGCAGGGTGCGGGGGCTGAAGCGCCAGACGCGACCGTCGGGGCTGATGACGAACTTCTCGAAGTTCCAGCTGATCTTGCCGGCCTTGCCGTCGGCGCCCGGAACCGTGGTGAGTTGCTGGTAGATCGGATGCGCGTTCTTGCCGTTGAGCTTGACCTTCTCGGTCATCGGGAACGTCACGCCCCAGGTCGCGGAGCAGTACTCGGCGATCCTTTCTTCCGAGCTCAGCTCCTGCAGGAACTGGTTGCTGGGGAACCCGATGACCGTGAACCCGCGCTCACCATAGGTCTTCTGCAGCTCCTCGAGCTGTTCGTACTGCGGAGCGAGCCCACAGCGCGACGCGACGTTCACGACGAGCGCGGCCTTGCCGCCCGTGAGCGCGCCGAAGGTGGTCTGCTCGCCGCGAAGGGTGGTGACGGGGATGTCAGAGAGGTCCATGGGTGGGGTCCTTTCGGGAGGGGTTAGGCGGAGCGAAGCGAGGGGCGGTCAGCGCTGGTGAGGTTCTCTCGCAGATCATGAAGCGAGCTGATGAGGCTGTGCGCAGCATCCGGGGCCATCTTCATCGCGTCGGCGACGCACCCCGCGACGCGGTGGAGGGACGCTTGCAGGTCGGCGGATGCCTCGGTCGCGGTCACCATCACGGTGCGCCGATCGCCGGCCGGGCGGGAACGGATGACGAGCCCCGCGGCTTCGAGACGGTTGACGAGTCCGGTGATGGTGCTGGCGTCGAGGTGGAGTTCGTCGGCGATGCGCCCCGGGCTGGTCGATTCGTCACGCCACAGGATGCCGAGCACGAGCAGTTGCTGATACGTCACACCCCACGGCGCGAGCAGGTCGCGGTAGAGCTGCACGGTTGCCTGCGCGGCGGAGTAGACCGCGAAGCACACGGAATCCTCGAGGGTCACGCTGGGTCGGGTCACACGAGAAGCTTTGCATGCAAGTTATTTGGATGCAAGGTTGTTGCGATGGCTCATAGCTCTCTCGTATCTGCGCGCAACGTACGGCCGGCTTGCGTGCCGCGAATCAGTAGTGGTCTCGCGCCTGCAGTATGACGATGTGGTCATCGGTCACGTAGTAGACGAGTCGGTTCTTCTCGTCGATGCGACGAGACCAGGCGCCTGAAAGAACGTGACGGAGCGGTTCGGGCTTTCCGATGCCGTCGAACGGATCGCGCACGACATCCGCGATCAGCAGGTTGATCCGCTTCAGCGTCTTGCGGTCCTGCGTCTGCCAATAGACGTAGTCCTCCCACCCGTTCGGGTCGAAGGTGAGCGATCGCGTCACGCGTCGAGGAGGTCGTGTTGCTCAAACTCTCCGCGACGTGCGCGCTCGACGGCCTCGAGCAGTCGCTCCGCGTTCGCCGGGTTGCGCAGGAGGTAGGCAGTCTCGGTGAGTGCGTCGAAGTCGTCCTTGGACATAATCACGGCGTTGCCGCGGCGGGAGACGACCTCAACGGTCGTGTGGTCCTCGTTGACCTGCTGAATGAGCCCGAACAGGCTCTTTCGCGCTTCGCTCGCGGTGATGGCGGCCATGGCTGCGACCCTTCGGCTGAGTAGTACGTAAAACGGTACCACTCTGGTGTTCGGTCGGGACCGCATTCATGTCTCCGTAAAGAGTGACGCTGTCAAGGCATCTCGAAGTCTGGACGCACCTCGGCGAGCTCGTCGAGTTGCTCCTGCATGCGCGCGTGGAGCAGTCGCCCGTGCTCGATCCACCCCTCTGGCACCGGCTCGGTCTCGTCCCGGGCCTGCCAAACGGCGTTCCACTGGTGGAGATCGGCGGCCAGCTCACGACTGAGGGGCAGATCCCGGGCGGCGAGCGCGTACCGCTCGCTGAAGGACTCCCATAGCGGCCACTCGCGACCCCAATCCGGAAAGAGTCGAATCACGCGCCGCCCGTCTGGGAGGGTGAGCGGAAGTTTCTTTTGGCTCCGCCGCGAGAGGAGCCGGTCTTGCATTTCCGCGCGCATTCGCCACTCACGCGGTGACGTCGGCGGCGAGTTGTAGTCGCCTCCGACCAACCAGATTAGGCCGCGTCCGTGGGTGGAGTCGTCGACGACCAGCGCGACCGACCACAGACGGTCATCTCCGGCGAGCGTCGTCGCGGACGATTCAACGTCTCTGAGCGTCGCGTCGACAAGATCGACCGTGGTCACCGCTGAGCCGGGGCCTTCGAAGACGTAGATCCGGTAGCGCGGCTCGTTCGATTCCCACGATGAGTCTCGTTCGTCGACTTGGATCGCGCGCATGCCACCACGATAGGACGGGGCCCGCTGGTATGAGCCCTCTCGGACGTCCCGATTATGTGGTCGATAACCTGATCCGCGCATCAACGAATCATCCGCACTCAAGTTCGTGGGGCCTGCCCGATCGTTGCGGTCAGACATCCCCAATCGCGTAGCGGTGCATCGTCACGCCACCGGCGTAGGTCGCCTGCTCGAGCAGCTCGAGCCGCACCGGTGAGGTCATCTCATCGAACAGCGGCCGTCCCGACCCGAGGATGACCGGATGCGTAAACAGCAGCACCTCATCAAGCAGCCCCGCCGCGAGGAGCTGCGTCGCGACATCCGCCCCGCCGACCCCGATGTCTCCGCTCGAACTGGCACGTAGCTCACCGAGCCGCTTGATCGCGTCATCCCCGCCGAACACCGTCGTGTTGTACGGCGCCTCGGGCCAGAAGCTCTCCATCGTCTCGAAGACCTTGCGGCCCTGCACCATCATCGTGAGCGCCTCGGCGCGCGCATTGAACTCCTCGTGCAGCTCGTCGCCGATGCTCATCCAGTCGCCGCCGCCCTGCTCGTCGTGCGCGTGCTCGATGAACAGGTCGAGCGAGACGTTCATCCAATACACGAAGCGTGCGGCCATGGGTCCTCCTCGTCGACGCGGTGCGCACAGTTCACCACGCCGGGCGGTGTCGGTGCGAGGGGGTAGTTTTCGAGGATGGTCGCCCACAACGACAAGCCCGTCCTTCATGTCGACACCGTCGAAGACTGGGAGCAGTGGCTGGATGCCGATCCGAGCCCCGACGGCGTGCGGCTGCGCCTGCGCAAGACATCCACGCGCAAGCCGGGGATCACCTACGCCGAGGCGCTCGACGTCGCACTGTGCTTCGGGTGGATCGACGGACAGAAGCAGTCACTGGATGCCGACTACTTCCTGCAGGCCTTCACGCCGCGCCGGCCCCGCAGCCTCTGGTCGAAGGTAAACATCGCGCACGTCAACCGTCTGATCGAGGAAGGACGGATGCGGCCCGCCGGCCAGCTCGAGATCGACCGCGCGAAGGCCGATGGTCGGTGGGATGCCGCCTACCGCCAGAGCGATGGCGACATCCCTGCCGAGCTGCAGGCGGCGCTGGATGCCGACCCGAAGATCGCCGCCGCGTTCGCAGCCCAATCCGCGCAGAACCGCTTCGCGATGACGTTCCGCGTCGGCAACCTCAAGCGACCCGAATCCCGTGCAGCCCGCGTCGCCGAGTACGTCCGGATGCTCGAACAGGGGGAGACGCTCCACTGAGTCGGGAATTCTGGACTCACACCGGGATTTCCGTCACGAAGCTGCGTTTTTCGTATTACGATGCGGCCATGAGTAGCGGCGAGACCATCAACGGCACACCCGTCACCGAGGAGCAGATCGCAGCTTGGGCGGCGGAGGCCGACGCGGGTTACGACGTGGACGCGCTCAAGCGCCGGGGTCGCGGACGTCCCGGTCGCGGATCGGAACCCGCGCAGGTGGTTGCTCTCCGGCTAACTGCCGATGAGCTCGCCGCGCTCGACGCTCGCGCCGCCCGCGAGAACAAGTCGCGATCGGAACTGATCCGCGAAGCGATCGCCGCATACGCCGCGTGAAGATCCACGACGCTGCGCTCAGGCACGGGATCGCGCCCGAAGATATTCGACAGGCCGCTTCCTGGTCGCTGTGGATCGAGGACCTCGACGACGACTCTCCTGCTCGCCAACTAAGGCTGGGATTCGACACGCAGGGGAGGCTGCTCGAGACCGTCGTCCTCGTCTTCGACAGCGGTAATGAGCTCGTCATCCATGCGATGAAGGCTCGACCCCAGATGCTTGACCTGCTGCCTTGACCTCAGTGCTCTCCGTCGTGGGCGTTGTTGAAGGCATCCCGGATCGGGAAGGTGTCGTAGACGATGTGCAGGCGCTCGATCAGGCCGTGCTCGTCGAGTTCTGCGACGTCGACCACGGTGAAGGGTGCGGGTTCGCCGGTCGAGAGTGTCCAGTCGAAGTCGAACCAGAAGCTCACGACCGTGCGGACCTCGGTCGATCCGATCATCGTGGCGCGCAGCGTCAGCCGCGAGCTAGCCGTGTCGGCGAACAGGGCCGGGTAGAACTCAGCCGCGGGCATCGTGCCATACAGGGGAGACTCGACGATCCCGTCGGGCGCGAAGAGCGCGATCACCCGCTTGGCATCGCCGATCTCGAGGCTCGCCAGGTACTCGTGGACCAATCGGTCGACATCCATCCGCGTCCCTCCTTCGGCGTGGCCATGGCTCGACACTAGCGATCCGCGAGGCCGCCGCGTCCAACCGCCTCCACGGGGACCATGGTCCCTATATGTGGTCTGACCACAGTGCCACGATGGTGTCAGGACGAAGGCGTGGACACCGGGTCCACACCAGGTAGGAGGATCCGATGTCCACCGCAATCGATGCACTCGTGGCACGAGCACAAGATGCTCTGGCCGAGTACGCGTCGTTCACGCAGGAGCAGATCGACCACATCGTGCGCAAGGCATCGGTCGCCGCTCTCCACCACCACGGCGAACTCGCCGTCCTGGCCGTCGAAGAGACCGGCCGTGGACTGTTCGAAGACAAGGCCGTGAAGAACATGTTCGCGTGCGAGCACGTCACGCACTCGATCATCAAGCAGCGCACGGTCGGCGTCATCAGCCACGACGAGATCACCGGCATCACCGAGATTGCCGACCCCGTCGGCGTCGTCGCGGGCATCACCCCGGTGACCAACCCCACCTCCACCGCGATCTTCAAGTCCCTCATCGCGCTGAAGACCCGCAACCCCATCGTCTTCGCCTTCCACCCGTCAGCTCAGAACTGTTCGGTCGCTGCGGCGAAGATCGTTCGGGATGCCGCAGTCGCAGCCGGTGCGCCGAAGAACTGCATCCAGTGGATCGCCGAGCCCTCACTTGAGGCATCCGGTGAACTCATGAACCACCCCGGTGTTGCGCTGATCCTCGCGACCGGTGGCAACGCGATGGTTCGCGCGGCATACTCCTGCGGCAAGCCCGCACTGGGTGTCGGCGCTGGAAACGTGCCTGCCTTCATCGAACGCTCCGCCAAGGTCGGCCGCGCCGTCAACGACGTCGTGCTGTCCAAGGCGTTCGACAACGGCATGGTGTGCGCCTCCGAGCAGGCAGTCATCCTCGACGAGCCGATCGCGACCGAGGCTATGGCCGAGTTCACGCGCCTGCACGCCTACGTCGTGAACGCCGACGAGAAGCGCAAGCTCGAAGAGTTCATCTTCGGCGTCCACGCCAACGCCAAGAACTGCGGCGAGGCCAAGCTCAACGCGAAGGTCGTCGGACAGTCCCCGGTGTGGATCGCCGAACAGGCCGGCTTCACGGTTCCCGAAGACACCTCGGTGATCCTTGCCGAGTGCGCCGTCGTCGGACCCCAGGAGCCGCTGACCCGCGAAAAGCTTGCTCCCGTGCTGGCGGTGCTTCGCGCCAAGAACGCCGAAGAAGGCATCTCGCTCTCTGAGCAGATGGTCAACTTCGACGGCCTCGGCCACTCCGGCGCGATCCACAGCAACGACCAGAGCGTCATCGACGAGTTCGCCAAGCGCGTTCGCGCCGTCCGCATCATCGAGAACGCCCCCTCGGCCCTCGGTGGCATCGGCGACATCTACAACGCGTTCATGCCGTCGCTGACCCTCGGTTGCGGTTCTTACGGACGCAACTCCGTCTCCAACAACGTCTCGGCGGTGAACCTCGTGAACGTCAAGCGCGTCGGTCGGCGCAACAACAACCTGCAGTGGTTCAAGGTTCCGGCCAAGACCTACTTCGAGCCGAACGCGATCCGCTACCTCATCGACATGAAGAACGTCGAGCGGGTCACGATCGTGACCGACCCGACGATGACCAACCTCGGTTTCGTCGACAAGGTCATCGATGTGCTGAACCGTCGTCGCAACCGCGTGCACCTGCAGATCATCGACCGCGTGCAGCCCGAGCCGAAGCTCTCGAGCGTCGTCGCCGGTGCTGCCGAGATGCGCGAGTTCAACCCCGACACGATCATCGCGCTCGGTGGCGGTTCCCCGATGGATGCCGCCAAGGTCATGTGGCTGCTCTACGAGAACCCCGACGTGCAGTTCTCCGACATGCGCGAGAAGTTCTTCGACGTCCGCAAGCGCGCGTTCAAGTTCCCCGACCTCGGCAAGAAGGCACAGCTCGTCTGCGTCCCGACCACGTCGGGCACGGGATCTGAGATGACGCCCTTCGCGGTCATCACGGATGACGAGACGGGAATGAAGTACCCCCTCGCCGACTACGCGCTGACCCCGTCGGTCGCGATCATCGACCCGGTCCTCACGTCGGCCCTGCCGGCCAAGGTCGTGGCGGATGCCGGATTCGACGCCCTCACGCACGCGACGGAGGCTTACGTCTCGGTGTACGCGAACGACTACACCGACGGCCTGGCCCTGCACGCCATCAAGCTGATCTTCGAGAACATCGA
Organism: Microbacterium sp. UBA1097; assembly: GCF_002313585.1. Taxonomy (NCBI): domain Bacteria; kingdom Bacillati; phylum Actinomycetota; class Actinomycetes; order Micrococcales; family Microbacteriaceae; genus Microbacterium; species Microbacterium sp. UBA1097. The sequence goes on from NZ_DCBW01000057.1 coordinate 6,828, forward strand.
ACGTAGCGCGAAGGCTCGCCCCGGCAGCACGGACCCCGCCGACATCCAGGCACGCGAGAAGATGCACAACGCGGCATCCATCGCGGGTATGGCCTTCGGCAACGCGTTCCTCGGCATCGTGCACGCGATGGCTCACGTCACCGGATCGAAGTTCCACCTGATCCACGGACGCACCAACGCGATCTACCTGCCTCACGTCATCCGTTACAACGGACGCATCCCCACGAAGCTGACCAGCTGGCCCAAGTACGAGCGCTACATCGCTCCCGAACGGTTCCAGCAGATCGCACAGCACCTGGGCCTGAAGGCCGCGACCCCCGAAGAGGGTGTCGAGTCCTACGCCCGGGCCGTGGAGAAGCTGCGTGACCTCGTCGGCATCGAGCGCTCCTTCCAGGCGCAGGGTGTCGCAGAGGAGGCCTTCATCGGCCGCCTCGACGAGCTCGCGATGGCTGCCTACGAAGACCAGTGCGCTCCGGCCAACCCCCGGATGCCGATGCTTGCCGACATGAAAACCCTCATGGAGGCGGCGTACTACGGAACCTCGTTCGACGAGGTCCGTGCCCACCGCGGTGAGGTTGCGGTTGCGGGAGAAACCCCGGCAGAGGCCCCCGCATCCCCGCTCGCCAAGCGCGGCGCGTAGTACGAAATCACTGAAGCCCCGCCGGGTCGCGTTTCCCGGCGGGGCTTCGGCGTGCCCTGATGCCGGGCGGCAGCAACCTCAGCTCGACGGCTCGGGTGCGGCGATTTGGGCGGCACCGCCGCCGATCACCTCTCCCGCGGCATCCATCGCCCGCACCCCGACGTACGCCCCGAGCGTCGCACCCGCGGGGATCGGGATCTCGGTCTCGAACCTCTCCCGCGGCGCGCGTGCGATCTCGACAGCGGATGCCTCATCCGGCCCCGTCACGAGGAGCCACGATGCGACCTCGGTGGCGCCGTTCCACGAGGCGAAGACGCTCGCCGAGCGGCCGTCTTCAACCAGCTGCGCATCCGGGGGAGTGGCGGGGCTCGCCGACCACGGCAGTACGTACGCCCGGTAGCTCGTCCCGGCTGTGAAGGTCGCCTCGTACAGCAGGGTTCCGTCGCGATCGAACTCCGAGTAGAACGGCCGCGAGCCCCACCCAACGACGACGTTCCCTCCGGCAAGCTCCTGCAGGTTGCCCTGTGTCGCCGATAGCCGCTCCTGCTCGGGTGTGTACTGCGTCACGAGCGCGGCAGTCATGGCATCCTCATCGACCGCCAGGCGCAGCCCGCGCGACCAGCCCGCGTCGTCCTCCGACTGGTTATCGAAGAGGGTGATCGTGCCGTCGGCTCGGCGGTGAGCGTCGTGCTGCCACGCGAAGCGGGCATCGCCGTCGATCTCGAAATCGCTGTCACGCCCACCCAAGCGCCAGTCCACGGATGCGCTCTCGCGATCGAGCCGGTAGACCGTGCTCGTGTTGCGCGCCGAAACCAGGAACCCGTCGTCGCCGTCCAGCGATACGGCATTCAGGTGGATGTAGTCGTACGGCTCTGCGCGGGTGCCGCCGTCCTCGTCGAGAACATGCCTCGACTCCGTCACCGGAACTTCGTCGAGCGAGGCCCATTCGAACAGCACCTCGCCGGTGGCGATATCCACCTCCTGCACGTGACCCTCCAGGACGTAGCCGTTGCGTGGGCCCCCGACCTCGGTCAAGTCTGCGGGAGCTGTCACGTACGCGAGAAGCAGCATCGTGCCGTCATCGGTGATCGTCGTCTCGTGCATGTCGGCGTTGCCCGCACCGATCGGTTCCCCGGTCGACACACGCGCGATCTCGGTGTACGTGTCATCCAGGATGATGACCTCGCCGCGCCCATGGAATCCTGACTGGCCCACCCAATAGGTCAGCACCGGCTCACCCTGGTACTCCTGCACACGCAGATCGAACGCCGAGTCATCGCCCGTGTTCGCGACCCATACCGGGTCGCCGTCGCCATCCACGATCGCGGCGCCCTGCATTGCCGACCCCTGGTCGAGATCTTTGGGGCCGAGGAACGCATACATGCCGTCGCGGTCCAGCGTCGCGCCGCGCTCGGAGGTGGTCACGGTCACGATCGGGGGCGTCAGATCAGGCCGGCTCACGAACGACCACGGCTCAGCCGTGACCTCTTCGCTCGGCTCCTGCGTGCTCGTTTGCGCCGCACAGCCCCCGAGCGCGAGCGCTCCCGCGACGCCGACAACAGCGAGGGTTCTGCGACGCACCATTGGGGGAGTGTGCCACGGAACATCGCCCTGGCGGCCCCCGCTGAGGAGATTCTCACACAAGCACCGCCTGTCGTGTCAGAGCAGATTGACGGTGCCGATGACGATCAGCAGGGCTCCGATCAGCACGACCGAGAGACTCAGCACGAGGGAGGAATTCGCCACGAGCCAGTCGCTGAAACGCTCGAGCCGGGGCCGAATCGAATGGCTGCCGAAGACATACGCCAAGACCAGGGCCGCGACCGTCGAGACCGCGACCGCCGTGAAGATCAGCACCGTGAGGCTGCTGCCGACGATGCTGAGGGAGGCCGAACCGATCGCCAGTCCCGCCGCCAACGCGATCGCAAGGTTCTTGGGCCTCACGTTCATCGCAAGTCCGAACGCGAAGGCCCGGCGCGGCCCGACATTGTCGAGCGCCTTCGTCCACGATGGCGCGCTGGCAGGTTCCGGGCGCCGGCGATCGGCCGCCGTGCGCCAGACCCCTCCCACTACGAGAAGCACGCCGATAGCGATCTCGACCACGTGCGCCCAGGACGGCATCCGTTCTGTCGTCGATGGAGGAATGAGGCGAGCCCCGAGCGAGAACAGCGTCACGAGCACGAGCACCCCGCCCGACCACCCCGCGAGGTAGCCGACGCTCGCCGGGATGGGGTTCGGCGAGAGCAGAAGCAGCACGACCGCGAGGATCGGGAACACGCTCAGCGCCGCCGCAACCCCCAGCGGCACGACGTACCACAGCACCGAATCCACCCCTCGACTCTAGAGCCGCGGGTGGGGTGCTCGCGGTGTCAGGGGACGATGAGCACCGGCGCGTTGAGGTTCATGAGCACGTCATGCACCACCGTCGAGATGTTCGGGGGCTCCTCGCTCTGGCCGCGCCCGATCACCAGCATCGCGGCATCGATGGACGCTGTCAGCAGCGCCGGGGCGACGTTGTCGGCGACGACCCGGGAACTCAGGTCGAGGTGAGGGATGTCGATGAGAGCGTGTGCGCTGGCGCGTGCGACGACATCCCGAGCAGCCGACGCGCGGTACTCACCGTTGCTCGACGATTCCTCGTGCGGAACCGGAGGCCGGGCGTGGATGAGGACCAGCTGCTGATCCGTGCGCGCCGCTTCGCGAGCTGCCTGCATCAGCGCGGCATCCGAGGCCTGCGATCCGCTGACCCCGACCACGACACCGTGCCGGCCCTCAAGCGGCAGGTTCGGCACGACCAGGACCGCCGACCGGGCGGCAGCGACGACATAAACGGATGCTGCGCCGAACGCGCGCCCACGCAAGAAGCCGGTGCGGTGCGAACCCACAACGAGAAGGTCGTGCGGGCGGGCAGCGCCCGACAGCACACTGGGCGCGCGACCGTGGACGAGTTCGGTCTGCACGTGGGCGACGCCCGCATCCACCGCGCGGCGCCGGGAAGCGTCAAGCACGTGGATGCCGCGCCGTTGCGCATCAGCCATATAGTCGGCGCCGGCAACGCCCCACGTGTCGTCGACAACGTGCACGAGCAGGAGCTCGGTGGCGTGATCGGCCGCGTACGCGATGGCCCATGCCAGCGCGCCGGTGCTCGGACCTGACCCGTCTACGCCCACGACGAGGCGATCGTAGGGCGATACCCGCCAGATCGTGTCGCCGGCCGGGGCGCTCAACGAGCCGCCCTCGGACAGGCCCACGTGCGAGTCGTGCAGTGTGTTTCGCATCCGTCTGCCCCTCCTGTCTGTTCCAGCATCCGGCCCGCCAAGTTCCCCGCACAGGGTCGAAGGTCCCGCGATAGGATCCTGGCGAGAGAGCCGAGGGACGAGAACGGGGTAACCGGGTGGCTGATATCGAGGCACGGCTGCGCAGTCTCCTGACGGCGAACGCCGCTGTCGTGAGCCAGCTGGAGCTCTCGGCGGTGCTGCGCCGCATTGTCGAATCGGCAGTTGAGCTCGTCGGCGCGAAGTACGGTGCCCTCGGTGTGATCGGACCCGACGGGATGCTCGAGGAATTCATCCACGTCGGGTTGAGTGCCGAGACCGTCGAAGCGATCGGCCCGCCCCCGCGTGGCCGCGGCGTGCTCGGAGCCCTCATCCATGATCCTCGCCCGATCCGGCTGGAGCACATCGGTCACGACCCGCGCTCGGTCGGCTTTCCGCGCAACCACCCGAGAATGGACAGCTTCGTCGGGGTTCCCATCCGCATCCGCGGTGAGGTGTTCGGCAACCTCTACCTCACTGAGCACCCCGACGGCGCCTTCAGCGAAGAGGACACCGAGCTGCTCGAGACCCTCGCTGCCACCGCGGGCATCGCCATCGACAACGCGCGCCTGTACGAAGACTCGGTGCGCCGCGAACGGTGGGCCGCAGCCGCGGCCGAGATGAGCGCAGCCATGTTCTCGGACGAGACCGGCAGGCCGCTGCAGCTTCTGGCCGACAAGGTCCTCCAGCTCACGGATGCCGCCACCGTCGTGGTGATCTCATCGATCAGCGACACCATGATGTGCGTCGAGGTAGCGCGCGGCGAGCACGCCGACGAACTCACCGGCTCCGTTCATGCGCAAGCGGGCACCCTCTCCGGCCGTGTCTTCGACAGTTGGCAGCCGCTGCAGGCCAGCGGCGACACCGTCGAACTCGCGGACGAACTCGTCGCGTGGGGTCCGACGGTGGTCGTGCCGATGCTCGGTGCAGACGGCGCCCCCATGGTCCTCACTGTGGGACGGCCCGTCGGTGCCCCCCGGTTCACCGACAAGGATGTCGACCTCGCCGCGGACCTCGCGGCGCAAGCCACGATCGCCCTCGAGCTCGCGCGAGGAAGGTCCGACCGGCAGGCGCTCGCGCTCATGGACGAGCGCGGCCGCATCGCCCGCGACCTGCACGATCACGTAATCCAGCGCCTGTTCGGTGCCGGGCTCTCGCTCCAAGCTGTCGCTGGCAGGGTCGGCGACGCGTCAGCGCGAACTGAACTGCTCGAACAGGTCGATGCGTTGGATGCTGCGATCACCGAGATCCGCACCGTCATTTTCGCCCTCCGCCAACCCCGCGCCTCATCCGGATCGGTCAGGCACCGCATCGTGGATGTCATCAGCGAGGTAGCCCCCTCGTTCTCCGAGTCACCGCGACTCGTCTTCCAGGGACCGCTGGATCTGCGCACGCCGCCGGATGTTGCTGAAGACGTCGTCGCGGTAGTTCGCGAAGGTGTCAGCAACGTCGCCCGCCACGCTCAGGCGACGGAGACCTCGGTGCGAGTCGGCATCGCCGACGAGATGCTCGTCGTCGAAATCCTCGATGACGGAGTCGGCGTGCCAGAGTCGACGACGCGCCGCAGCGGGGTCGGTAATCTTGAGGATCGCGCCGCGCGCTGGAACGGGGAGTTCGCCCTCACCGGACGCGCCGGCGGCGGCACCCGCCTGCGGTGGGCGGTGCCCTTGGCCCAGGGAGAGACCACATGATCCGTGTCTTCGTGCTCGATGACCACGAAATCGTCCGTCGCGGGGTGGTCGACCTGATCGACGCCGAGCGCGACATGGAAGTGATCGGCGAGGCATCCACAGCCCGGCAGGCACTCGGCCGGATCGCGGCCACCATGCCCGATGTCGCGGTCCTCGACATGCGGCTTCCCGACGGCAGCGGCATCGATGTCTGCCGCGAGATCCGCTCCCAGTACCCGAGCGTCACATGCCTCATCCTCACCGCGTACGACGATGACGAAGCCGCCTACTCGGCGGTGCTGGCAGGCGCTGCCGGCTACGTCCTGAAAGACATCAAGGCCAATGGACTGCTTGACGGCATCCGTGCTGTCGCAGCCGGCAAGAACCTGCTCTCGTCGGCTGCCGCGACGCGGGTGCGCGAGCAGGCACGCGAGACTCGCTCGAGCACGCCCGGTGTCGACCTGACCGAGCGCGAGCGTCAGGTGCTCGAACTCATCGCCGAGGGTCTCACCAACCGCCAGATCGGGGAGCGCCTCGACCTCATGGAAAAGACGGTCAAGAACTACGTGACTGGGCTGCTGCGAAAGCTCGGCATGGAGCGGCGCACTCAGGCAGCCGTCTACGCCACCTCGCTTCGCTCGCAGTAGCCACGCGTCGCCATCCGCGCATCGCGAGCCGAAAACAGTGAGGCCGTCGCAGCGCCCGGTGACGAGTCGGGCGCCGCGACGGCATGCGCGGGGGAGGCTCGCAGATCGACGGCGGGCCCGCTGCACCAGGTTTGGGTTATCCGCCGGATACCTCTCCCCACGTGCGTCGCCGAACATCGTCCAGCGACGAAACCTGTCATCCTCGGCGGGGCTTCGGACGACTTTTGTGGTCTGACATCAGAGTGCCGCACCGAACACCTCAGTCCATAGGGTCTTTGGTCCCGCTCCCATAGGCCGTGTCAGATTCCCGCGACGGATGCCGAGACACCTCTGGGCCGCCCCCTTCATTCGGTCCGGTCGCTGTGCGAGTCGTCGGTTTCCGATTGATGGGTGCATTGCCGAGCGTAGTCGACGGGTGCGAGGTAGCCGAGCGATGAATGCCGGCGGTCGTGGTTGTATTCGGTCTTCCAGCCGCCGATCACGACCTGGGCGTGGAGCAGCGAGTAGAAGCTGTTGATGTTCAGGCACTCGTCGCGGAGCCTGCTGTTGAACGACTCGACGTACCCGTTGTGCCAGGGCGAGCCGGGCGGGATGTAGAACAGGCCGGTGCGGGTGCCGGCCCAGTCGGCCATCGCGTCGCTGATGAACTCCGGGCCGTTGTCTGATCTGAGCGCCGCGGGCGCGCCGCGGACGGCGACGAGGTCCTCGAGGTGGGCGGTGAGCCGGTCCGCGGTGATCGACCGCTCGACAAGCCCTCCGATGCACTCACGGGTGTGCTCGTCGACGATGGAGCAGATCTTGATCGGACGGCCCTGCTCGTCCGCGTCGAACTGGAAGTCCACCGCCCACACGAGGTTCGGTGCGACCGCTGCCGGGGCGTCGACGGTCGAAGACCCAACGCGTTTGCGGCGACGCCGCTGCGGGACGCGCAGCCCTTCCTCGCGCCAGAGCCGCTGGATCTTCTTGTGGTTCACGACCCACCCCTCGCCGCGAGCGTCGTGGTAGGCCCTGCGGTATCCCCACCGCGGATGCTTCTTCGCATACGCCCGCAGCCAGTCCCGCAACGCCAGGTCCGGGTCGGCTGTCGTCTCACCCTGGAGCGGGCGACGGTATGCGGACCTGCTCAGCCCGGCCAGACGGCACGCCATTCGTTCGCTCACCCGCAGCTTGCGCTTGAGGTGGTCGACGGCGGCGCGGCGCCTGCCCGGGCCTAGAAGTTTCCCTCAGCCAGCTGCTTGAGCGCGGCCTTCTCCAGCTCCGCTTCCGCGAGCAGACGCTTCAGGGTCGCGTTCTGCTTCTCCAGCTCCTTCAGGCGCTTTGCGTCGTCGGCCTTGAGGCCGCCGAACTGGTTCCGCCACCGGTAGTACGTCTGCTCGGACACTCCGAGCTCTCGACACACCCCGGCGATGTCGCTACCGCCCGCGAGCATCCTGTCGGCCTGCCCGAGCTTACGGACGACCTGCTCCGAGGTGTGACGCTTCCTGCTGTTCGTCATGATCTGACCAGTCTCACTGCCCGGACCCCCGGGCAACAGGACGACTCACACAACCACCGGACCTACCAAACGGGGTCAGCCCA
>NZ_DCBW01000022.1:0-36014 GCF_002313585.1 Microbacterium sp. UBA1097
CGCCGACGATGGTCGCCAGGGCTGTCGAGATGAATAGGGCGTTGCCGAGTCCCCAGCCGGCACGGAAGCCGATGATGGCGTCGACGCTGCCGGAGAGTGCGGACAGGAGCGAGAAGAGCACGATGAGCCCCAGCCCCGTCATGAGGGTGGCCTTCGTGCCGATCCGGCTCGAGACCCAGCTCGTGACGAGCATCGCAAGCCCCGTGACCAGCAGATAGCTGGTGAACAGCAGCTCGGTTTCCACGGGTGTCGCGTCGAGCGAGGCGGCGATTGCGGGCAGGATCGGGTCGACCAGGCCGATTCCCATGAATGCGACGACACAGGCGAACGCGACAGCCCACACCTGTGCCGGCTGGCGCCAGACCGACGCGACGGATGCCGGGGCGTGGGTGGATGCGGTCATTGGTTCCGTCCTGAGGCGTTGAGGGGTACATCGATCGTGCGCTCGCGCAGCAGCTGAGCGGTGCGCTCGAGCGCGGCGCGGTCATCGTCGGTGAGATCGGCGAAGAGGGGAGCGAGTGTCTCGCTCAGCTGCGCCCGCCATCGCGCGAGCGCTGCTCGTCCATCAGCGGTGATGCGCACCACGGTCGCCCGGGAGTCATCGGGATCGGGGGAGCGGGTCACGAGCGCCTCATCCGCCATCTGGCCGATCAGTCGCGTCATCCCGGGCTGTGTCGTTCGCGCTGCCGAAGCGAGCTCGCCGATCCGGAGCGCGCCGTAGCGCTCGAGAGTGGCAAGGGCCCGCCACTGCGCCGCCGGGGTGTCGTTGCCGGTGCGATGCGCCGCGATGCGACCCAGTGAGTAGGCCGCGCTGATGATCGTTTCGATGGGGCCGGCGTCTGTCACGATCTCGACTATATACCTCAGATATATAACACAGGCATGTAATCCCGATCCGGTCGCGAATCGGTAACGGATGTCGGCATCCCGCAGCCATGACTTGCCCCTTGTTCGCCCGTCGCCTACTGTAGGTGCCACCTGAATCAGCTTTCAGGTATGCCCCCTTCCAACGGTGAAAGGCACGCACATGCGGGTTACGAAGAAGTTGCTCCTGGGCACGGTGGTCGCCACCAGCGCCCTTGTTATGGCGGCCTGTGCGCCGCAGGCCGACGGCGGCGACGCCGGTGGAGACGAGACGATGGGACCCTCCGAGGTCACTGTCGGCATCGTTTCGAGCGAAAGCGGTCCGCTTGCCGGCTACGGCGAGCAGTACCTGTGCGGCTTCCGCGCGGGTATGTCGTACGCAACCGACGGCACGAACGAGATCAACGGGACGACCATCAACGTCGAATACCGCGATGACGCGGGCGATCCGGACAAGGCCGTGACCGCCGTGAAGGAACTCATCGGTGACGGCGTCAACATCATCGCGGGCACGGCATCATCGGGTGTTGCGCTCGCTGTCGCCGAGCAGGCGGCCCAGAACAAGGTGCTCTACATCTCCGGCCCCGCGGCTGCCGACGCGATCACCGGCATCAACGACTACACGTTCCGCTCGGGTCGCCAGAGCTCGCAGGATGTCGCGACCGCCGGCACCTTCCTCGACGACATTTCGGGCAAGACGGTGACCGTCTTCGCACAGGACACCGCGTTCGGGCAGGGCAACGTCGCGGCGGTCGAGACGATCCTCGGTGGCCAGGGCGCGACGGTCAACTCGGTGCTCGTGGCCGAGGACGTCACGGAGTTCACGCCGTTCGCACAGCAGGTGCTCGCCGGCAACCCCGACCTCGTGTTCGTCGCGTGGGCTGGGGCGACCTCGGGTGCGATGTGGCAGGCGATGAGCCAGCAGGGCGTGCTCGACGCGATTCCCGTCGTCACCGGGCTCGGTGACTCCGCCACGTTCGGCGCCTACGGTGAGGCATCCGAGAAGATCAACTTCCTGAACTACTACTTCCCGGGCGCCCCCGACAACGCCGTCAACACCGAGATGATCAGCCTGCTCGAAGAGGACGGCTGCACGCCCGACCTCTTCAGCCCCGACGGCTTCAACGCGGCACTCATGATCGTGCACGCGATCGATGAGGGTCAGGGCGATGTCGACGCGATGATCGCAGCCCTCGAGGGCTACTCCTTCGACGGTCCGAAGGGCACGCTGACGGTGCGCGCTGGCGACCACGCGCTGCTGCAGGAGATGTATCAGGTCAAGCTCGTCGCCGACGGCGGCAGCTTCGTTCCCGAGCTGATCGACACGGTGCCTGCCGACGCGGTAGCCCCCGCCGAAGCGCAGTAAGGCCCAGAACCAATGAGCACTCCGGTTCCGTCCGCGCCCGCGCAGCATCCGGCTCCCTCCGCCCTGCGGGTGGAGAAGCTGGGTCTGCAGATCGGCGGCGCGACGATTCTGAAGGATGTCGACGTCGATGTCGCCCCAGGTTCCCTGGTCGGCGTCATCGGGCCGAACGGCGCAGGCAAAACCACGCTGTTCAACGTCGTCTCCGGCATCATGACCCCCACAGCAGGTCGGGTCCTGATGAACGGCGAAGACATCACGAGGATGTCGGTGCCTGCCCGGGCGCGGGCGGGACTGGGGCGCACCTTCCAAACCTCGAGCCTGTTCCCCAAGCTGAGCGTGCTCGAGAACGTCCGGCTCGCCGCGCAGGTCGCGGTGGGGCGTGACTACTCCCTCTTCCACTTTCCATCGAAGAGCGGTGGCGCGAAGAAGGATGCCGCAACCCAGCGCGCCCTGCAGAATCTCGAAGAAGTGGGCCTGACCCACAAGCTCCTCACTCCGGCGGGAGACATCTCCCACGGCGACAAGCGCAAGCTCGAGATCGCGGTGCTCCTGGCCATGGATTCGAAGATCGTGCTGCTCGACGAGCCGATGGCTGGCGTCGCATCTGGCGATGTGGCGGGCCTCGTCGACAACATCCGCGAGCTGCAGGCGAGAACCGGATGCACGGTTCTCATGGTCGAACACCACATCGACGTACTGATGGGGCTCGTAGAAAAGGTGGCAGTGATGTACTTCGGCTCGATCATCGCGTTCGACTCACCCGCTGAGATCATGGCCAACCCGCTCGTGCAAAGCGCCTACCTGGGCAACGCCGCATGAGCGCCATCCTCGAAGTCAGCGACCTGCGCTGCTCGATCAGCGGCCAGCCGGTCGTCGAGAGCGTGACCTTCTCGGTCCCGGCCACCGGCATCACGGCGGTCCTCGGACGCAATGGTGTCGGCAAGACCTCGACGCTGCGCGGCATCCTGGGATTGATTCATCGCCGCGGCGAGGTGCGCCTTGCCGGAGAGCGGATCGACACGCTCCCCACCCATCGGATCGTCAAGCGGGGCGTCGGCTACGTTCCGGAAGACCGTGAGGTGTTCGCCAAGCTCACGGTCGCCGAAAATCTCGCCCTGGCCGAACGGCAGCGCAATCCGCGCCGTGAGTTCGTCGCCGAGCTCTTCCCCGACCTCGTGAACCGTCGCGACCAGATGGCCGGCACCCTCTCGGGCGGACAGCAGCAGATGGTCTCGGTCGCCCGCGCGCTCATGAACGACAACCAGCTGCTGCTGGTCGACGAACCGACCAAGGGGCTCGCCCCCAAGATCGTCACCGAGGTTGCAGACGCCCTCGAGGAGGCAGCAAAGACGGTGCCGATCCTGCTGGTGGAACAGAACCTCGAGGTCGTCAAACGACTCGCGCACGACGCGATAGTCATCGACAGCGGCCGCGTCGTCCACGTCGGGCCCGCCCGCGAGATCCTCGACGACGAGGAGCTCACCCAGCGACTGCTCGGTGTTCATGCCGAGCGGCCCGCGGATCCCAAGCCTGCACCGTCCTCGGAGGCCCACTCGTGAGCACCATCATCCTGACCCTGGTGACCGGTGTCGGTCTCGGGGCCCTCTACTTTCTCGTCGCCTCGGGCCTGAGTCTGATCTACGGCCTCATGCACGTGCTCAACTTCGCGCACGGGGCGTTCCTGACTCTGAGTGCTTTCCTCGGATGGATGGTCGCGCAGGCGCTCGGGACCGAGTCGTGGTGGTCGTTTCTCGTCTCGATCCTTGTCGGCGCTGCGGTCGGCGCTCTGTTTGCAACCCTGACCGAACTCGTGCTGATCCGCCCGCTCTATGAGCGACACATCGAGCAAGTGCTCGTCACGGTCGGACTCTCATTCGCCGCGGTCGCCCTGTTCGAAGGGGTGTGGGGCACCGACGCGATTCCGATCTCGGGTCCACCCTGGCTCAAGGAGACCACCGAGATCCTCGGAGCCCGGATCCCCAACGTGTACTGGATCCTGATGCTCGCCGCGGGGCTCGTGCTGGCAGCACTGGTGCTGTTCCTCCAGAAGACGCGGTACGGCATGATCATCCGCGCTGGCGTCGAGAACCGTTCGATGGTGACGGCTCTCGGAATCGACGTGCGGCGCTCCTTCACTCTCGTCTTCGCGATCGGCGGGGCAGCTGCCGGCATCGGCGGCGTGCTGGCGATGCACTACTCGACGTTCGTGTCAGCGCACCTCGGATCCACGCTGCTGATCTTCGCGTTCATCGTCACGGTCGTCGGTGGTCTCGGCTCGCTGACCGGGGCCGCAGTGGCATCCGTGCTGGTTGCCGTGTTGCAGCAGTTCGCGAACTTCTACCTCGGCGGCACCGGAGACTTCATCGTCGTCATCCTGCTGGCGGTCGTGCTGCTCGTGCGACCTTCTGGACTCCTCGGGAGGAAGGCATGAGCATCCGTCGATACTGGCCGGCGCTCGTCGGCGTCGGGCTCGTGATCTTCATGGCGGTGCTGCCGCTCCTGAACATCTCGATCCCCGGCATCCTGCCTACCCCCACCTACCAGCCGGGAACCCTGGCGCTGCTCTCGCTGTGCATGGTGTTCGCATCCCTCGCGCTGTCGTACAACCTGCTGCTGGGCACGTCCGGGATGCTGTCGTTCGGGCACGCGCTCTACTTCGGCGCCGGCGCGTATGGCCTCGGCATCGCGCTCGAGCACTTCGGGGTGCCGCTCTTTCCCGGCGTGTTCGCGGCCCTCATCGGCGGGATGATCATCGCCTTCGTCACGGGTGCTGTCGCGATGCGCGTCTCAGGGATTCCCTTCGCGATGGTCACGCTCGCTTTCGCTCAGGCAGGCTCCGTGCTCGTGCGTCGCAACTCCGCGATCACCGGCGGTGAGGAGGGTCTGAGCCTGAACACCGACCAGGTCCCGGACTTCCTCGTCGGCGTGATCAACACGCGAAACCTGTACTGGTTCGCCCTGGCGGTGCTGGTGATCGTGTACCTGGTGACGCTCTGGGTCGACACCTCTCGCCTCGGGCACCTCGCCCGGGCCACCCGCGAGAACGAGCAGCGGGTGCGGGTCCTGGGCCTTCGGCCCTACCGGGTGCGACTCATCGTCTTCGTGATCGCCGCGGTGCTCGCGAGCCTTGCCGGGGTGGCGTACATGCTGCTGCAGTCGGGAACGGTGCCGCGGTCCGTCTCCGCCGATCTCACCATCACCGTGCTGGTCATGGTCGTCCTCGGCGGGGTCGGATTCCGGTGGGGTGCGATCGTCGGGGGAGTGCTGTACACCCTGCTCGATCAGCGGCTCACGGTCCTCGCCGGGTCCGAGGCCATCGAGTCGCTCCCGGATTTCCTGCGCATTCCGCTGTCGGAGCCGCTGTTCCTGCTCGGTGCGCTGTTCATCATCGTGGTGATGTTCCTCCCCGGGGGCATCGCCGGCACGATCGATGGCTGGTGGCGTCGTCGTCACGGCGAACGTCACGTGCGCGATAGTCTGCGGAGCATCGACGACGCGGAGGCAGATGCCGATGCGGTCGGTGCCTCGGAGGTTCGAGCGTGAGCAACGACGTACAAGACGAGTCGCACACGATCGGCCGGTGGCTGGTCGAGCGCGCCGCGCACACACCGCATCGTGTTGCGATCGACGATCGCGGGGTGACGATCACCTACGGCGAGCTGGCCGATCGGGCGCGAGAACTCGCCGAGAGCCTCGCAGGAGCGGGCTTCGGCCCGGGAACGCGCATCGCAACGCTCGCGGGAAACTCCATCGACCACGTCGTGCTCTTCTTCGGATGCGCGCTTGTCGGTGTCGCGTTCGTTCCGCTCTCGTGGCGTCAGAGCACGCGTGAGCTCGTCGACACGCTCGGCCGCAGCGACCCCCAGCTGCTGGTGGTCGATGACGAGTTCGCCGCGTCCGCGGCCGACGCCATCCGTGAACTGGCGGAGCCTCCGCTGGTTGCCGCCCTGGGGACTGCCGGCATTGAGCGCGCCGTCCCCCCGGCGCGCGACCCGCGGCCAGCCCGCGCGGTCCGCGACGATGACCCTTTGCTGATCGTGTTCACGTCGGGGAGCGAAGCTGCGCCCAAGGGCGTCATCCTCACCCACGCCAACTGCTTCTGGAACAACCTGGCCCTCGGGCGCGCGCTGCCACTGGGTGAGGGGGATGTCGTTCTCACCGTCTTGCCGCAGTTCCACGTTGCGGCGTGGAACTGCCAGCCGCTGCTCGCGTGGTGGGGCGGCGCGACTGTCGTGCTGGAGCGTTCGTTCGACACCGAGCGCGTGCTGCAGCTCATCCGAGAGCGCCGGGTCACCGCGATGATGGGCGTTCCGACGCAGTATGCGATGCTCGCCGAATCCCGAGGGTGGGACGCCAGCGATCTGTCGTCGATCCGCCTCGCGCTCGTGGGTGGAGCCACCCTACCCAGCGCGGTTCGAGACGCGTGGCACGCCCGCGGCGTTGAGCTGGTCCAGGGTTACGGACTCACCGAAGCAGGCCCCAATGTGCTGCACTGCCCGACCGGCAGCGCCGGCGGCCACGAGGGCGCGGTGGGGCGACCGTATCCTCACGTCAGCGTCCAGGTCGTCGACCCCCACACGCTGCTTCCGCTCCGCGGGGACGCGACGGGGGAGCTCTGGGTCCGAGGACCGAGCGTGTTCGCGGGCTACCTCGGTGACCCGGATGCCACCGCGCGGGCCATGCACGGCGACTGGTTGCGCACCGGCGATCTCGTCCACCGCGACCGAGACGGCGTCTTCACCGTCGTCGACCGGCTCAAAGACATCTTCATCTCCGGCGGCGAGAACGTCGCCCCCGCCGAGGTCGAGCACGCGCTGTGTCTGCACCCTCTGGTGAGCGGCGCAGCCGTGGTCGGCGTCCCCGATCCGGTGTGGGGCGAACGGGGCGTCGCCTTCGTCACGATTCGCGCGGGAGCGGTCATTTCTCGCGACGAGATCCTCGCGCACGCCCGGCGCACCCTTGCGGCCTTCAAAGTCCCCATTGCCGTCGAGGTCGTCGAACGACTGCCCCGATCCTCGATCGACAAGTTGGCGAGGTCGCGGCTGCGTGAGCGTGCCAGAGCGACCGTGGCATCGACTCAGGAGGTGTCGCATGAGCGTTCCCATTGAGGACGAGGACGTCACGCCGGTCTCGTCGGCGACAGGCCGGCCGTTGACCAAGCGGGGCGAGGCCACGCGGAGCCGGCTGCTCGAGGCGGCCGAGACGGTGTTCGCCGATCAGGGGTACCACGAGGCATCCATCGTCAAGATCACCGAGCGCGCCGGTATCGGGCTCGGAACGTTCTATCTGTACTTCGACAGCAAGCAGACGATCTTCGAAGCACTCGTGATCGATCTGAACCGGCGGGTACGGCACTCGATGTCGGAGGCGATGGCAGGAGCGTCGAGCCGTCTTGAAGCCGAACGCGCGGGGTTTGCCGGGTTCTTCCGCTTCACTGCGGCGCATCCCGCGTTGTACCGGGTTGTGCGCGAGGCAGAGTTCGTCTCACCCGACACTCTGCGACTGCATTACACGCGCATCGTCGAGGGGTATGAGGCGGGGCTCCGTGCCGCCCAGGGAAGCGGGGATGTCGATCGCGCGCTCGATCCCGAGGTCACGGCGTGGGCGCTCATGGGCATGGGAGAGCTCATCGGCATGCGGTTCCTGCTCTGGGAACGGGATGCCGAGGGCAGGCCGCCTGCCGAGCTGGACCCCGCCGTGATGGCGTCGATGTCGACGCTCATCGACAACGCGCTCGCTCCCCGAGCGGAACCGAAGAAGGAGGAGCCTCGATGACCGAGAACGACCTTGCGGGGCGACGCGCCCTGGTCACCGGCGGCGCGAGCGGCATCGGTTTCGCATGCGCGACAGAGTTCGCCTCTCGGGGCGCAAGTGTCGTCGTTGCCGACCTCAACGCGGACGCCGCTCACGCGGCTGCCGAACAGATCGGCGGCGAAGCCTGGGTCGTCGACCTCTCCGAGACCGAAGCGCTCGATGACCTGAGCCTCGAGGTCGACATCCTGGTCAACAATGCCGGCATCCAGCGGGTGAGTCCCATCGCCGAGTTCGACCCGGCGACCTACCGGATGATGATGCGCCTCATGCTCGAATCGCCGTTCCTGCTGGTGCGTGCCGCGCTGCCGCACATGTACGCGAACGGATGGGGCAGGGTCGTCAACATCTCCAGCGCCCACGGGCTGCGCGCCAGTCCCTACAAGGTCGCCTACGTCGCGGCAAAGCACGGCCTGGAGGGACTGTCGAAGGTGACAGCGCTTGAGGGCGGCCCGCACGGTGTCACCAGCAACTGCATCAACCCGGCCTATGTGCGAACCCCGCTCGTCGAGAAGCAGATCGCCGACCAGGCGAAGGTGCACGGTATCCCCGAAGACGAGGTCGTCGAGAAGATCATGCTCACCGAGACCGCCGTCAAGCGTCTCGTGGAGTCTGACGAAGTTGCATCCCTGGCCGGCTGGCTCGTCTCAGACAAGGCCGGGATGGTCACTGGCGCCTCCTACACGATGGACGGCGGGTGGACCGCACGATGAGCGCGCACACCTATCGCACTGTCGACGTCGTCGTCCCCGGGGGTGACCTGCACGTTGGTGTCTGGGATCCGGTGGCCCCGCAGACCGGCCAGGTGCTGCTGGTCCACGGCGTCACCTCGTCGCACCTGGCCTGGCCGTTCGTCGTCGAGGAGCTCCCCGGGATTCGCGCGATCGCGCCAGACCTTCGTGGGCGCGGACGCAGCAACGAGGTAGCCGGGCCAGCTGGGCTTGCTGCGCACGCGGACGACCTGGCCGCTGTGCTCGATCACCTCGGCATTGAGAAAATCCCGGTCGTCGGGCATTCGATGGGCGCTTTCGTGTCTGTCGTGTTCGCTCACCGGCATCCGTCGCGGGTCGAAAGCCTGCTTCTTGTCGATGGTGGGTTGCCCCTCGACGTTCCACCGGGGTTGGATGCGGATGCCGTCGTCGCGCATGTCCTCGGCCCCACCGCGGCGCGCCTGTCGATGCGGTTCGGATCCATCGATGACTATCTCGAGTTCTGGCGGCCCCACCCCGCCTTCGCGCAGGCGTGGTCGCCCGAACTCGAGAGCTACTTCGCCTACGACCTCGTCGATGACGGGTCCGGGATGCTGCGACCGGCCACAAGCTACGAGACGATGGTCGACGACACCATCGACATGAACACGGGGTCTTCGTTGCCGGACGCACTCGCCGATCTGCAGCATCCGACAACCCTTATCACGGTGCCGCGGGGATTGCAGGGTGAGGAGCCGGGGCTGTACGCACCGGAGTACCTCGAGGGGGTCCTCGCGACGTATCCGAGCATCGAGCACACGCGGCTCGATGACCTCAACCACTACACGATCGTGATGAGTGAGCAGGGTGCGCGCGTCGTCGGTGAGGCGGTGCGTTCGGTGCTCGCCCAGCCGCGCAGCGTTGCGTGACCAGCACCGCCGCGCAGCGTTGCGTGACGTCGTGGATCGATCACTGGCGGCCGCGTGCTGACTCGAAGGCGAATCGGCGGTTGCGTGCAGCAGCAAGGACTCGTCCGATTGCCTTTATCACCTCGATGGCGAGGAAGCACGCAAGGGCATATCCAATCGCGGTCGCCCATTGCGCGAGGCTTAGCGGGACGGAGCCGAACCACGCATGGAACGGTGGCAGGTAGGTGTATCCCGTCTGGAGTGCGGCAAGTATGGCGATGGAGATCCAAATCGCGTGATTCCCGGTGAGTGCACGCAGGGTGAAGCTCGATCGGCGTAGGAGGCGAACGTTGAACAACACGGCCACCTGAGCGACCACGAGTACTGTCACTGCTTCGGCGCGCGCCGTCTCGAGGTCAGCACCGCGAGCGAGTTCGGCGAAGAAGGCAATGATCGTCGCGGCTGATACCACAATGCCCATTCCCGCGAGCATGAGCAGCTTTCCTGAGAGGATCGACTCGCCGGCGGACCGGGGTCGTCGTTTCATCGTTCCGGGCTCGACTGGTTCGTAGGCGAAGGCGAGAGAAAGGGTAACGGCGGTAACGAGGTTCACCCAGAGAATCTGAGTGGGCTGCAGAGGGTCGGGGAAGCCAACCACGACGGCGGTGAAGACGACCAGGGCTTGCCCGAGTGTCGTGGCGAGGATGAAGACCACGGACTTGCGCAGGTTGTCGTAGACGCGTCTGCCTTCGCGTACGGCTCGCTCGATGGTGGCGAAGTTGTCATCGGCGAGGACGATATCGGAGGCGTCTTTGGCGGCTTCTGTTCCCTTCATTCCCATGGCGACGCCGACGTCGGCTCGGCTCAGCGCGGGAGCGTCGTTGACTCCGTCACCGGTCATCGCGACCACGCCACCGCGGGACTGGAGTGCAGCGACGATGCGCAGTTTGTGTTCTGGGCTGGTACGCGCGTACACGTCGACGTCCGCGACGACATCCCGCAGCTGTACGTCGTCCATCCCGTCGATCTCGGCCCCGGTCAGCACTGTCGCGCCGTCGTCGACGACCCCCATCTCGGCGGCGATGGCATGCGCGGTGCGGGCGTGGTCACCGGTGATCATCTTCACGCTCACGCCGGCCTCCTGGCATTCGGCGATCGCGGCCGTCGCTTCGGGTCGTGGCGGGTCGGCGATGGCGACGATGCCCAGCAGCACCAGTCCGCGAAGATCCTCAGACTCGACGGTCAGGACATCCGGTGACACGTCACGACGAGCTGCGGCGAGGACCCGCATTCCCTGCGCGGTGTACTCGTCGACGAGCGCCTGCCACCGGTCGTGCTCCACCGGGTCCTTCCCTCCGTCGGTGGCTCGCTGGTGCTCGCAAAGGGTGAGCAGACGGTCGGGCGCACCCTTGACGAAGATGACTTGCCTTCCCGCGATCGATCGGTTGAGGGTGGCCATGTACTTCACGCTGGCTTCGAACGGGATCTCGTCCTGGCGCGCGAAGTCGGAGGCGTCGATGCCAGCCTTGCGACCCAGGGTGATCAGTGCGCCTTCGGTGGGATCCCCCACGACCTGCCACCCGGCGGTCTCTGTGTGGTCGAGCCGCGCGTCGTTGCACAGGGTGAGCGCGAGCGCCAATTCGCGCAGATCCGGCATACCCGCGGAATCCAGGTCGCCGTTTCGCAGGATCGCTCCCGTGGGATCGTAGCCTTCGCCGGTGACCGTGTACCGGGCGGCCGCGGTGGTGGCGGCCCTCACGGTCATCTCGTTCTTGGTCAGCGTGCCGGTCTTGTCGGAGCAGATTACGGTGACCGACCCGAGGGTCTCTACCGCAGCCAGTCGGCGGGTGATCGCCCGCTGTGCAGCCATCTGCCGCACGCCCAGTGCAAGGGTGATCGTCACTACCGCCGGCAGCCCCTCCGGCACCGCGGCCACCGCAAATGCGATGGCGGATGATAGTAGCAACTCCGGGGAGTTCCCGTGCAGGATCGATCCGAGCGCGACCATCACGACGACCAGCACGAGCACGGTGACCGTCAGCTGACGTCCGAGCCGGTTGATCGAGCGGATGAGCGGGGTGTCCGTGCGCTCGACATCGCGAACCAGCTGCTGGATACGGCCGAGTTCAGTACGGATTCCGGTCGCGGTGACCACGGCCACAGCTCGTCCGGCGACCACGATCGATCCGGCGTGTAGCATATTGTGCCGGTCGCCGAGGGCGGCATCGTGCGGCACAGTGTCGGTGTGTTTGGCCGCAGGAACCGCTTCGCCCGTCAGCGCAGCCTCATCTGCCCGCACATCACGCGCTTCGACCAGCCTTGCGTCCGCGGGCGCTCGATCGCCGGCGTGGACTCGAATGATATCGCCGATGACCAGCGTGGCAGCGTCGATGTCGTGCCAGCTGCCATCTCGCCGCACGGTGGCGTGCGGCGAGAGCATCTTGCGGATTCCGCGCAGGGCCTTCTCGGCTTGCCCCTCCTGGACGAACCCGATGATCGCGTTGATAAGTGCGACCGCGAGGATCACCGACGCGTCGATATAGTCACGCGACGCGAGCTTGATCACCGCAGCCGCAAGCAGAACGTAGATGATTGCGTTGTTGAACTGCGCCAGGAACCGCAAGACCGGATGCGTCGGCGACGGTTCTGGCAGACTGTTCGGCCCGAAGTGCGCATGGCGCCGGTCTACCTCCCCCGAGGCGAGCCCCGCACGAGTCGTTTCGAGTCCCTCGAGCACGACACCGGCAGGGTGACCATGGGGATCGTTCGGCGAACCCGATGCCGCGGCCGGGTGATGGGTGAGTTCAGCCGGTGTCCGTCCCCGCGGCGCATGAGGCTCCCGAGACCCTTCGCGGCTCACAGCGGACATTTGATTCTGCTCCCGTCACTCCTCGTCCGGGCGTTCCTTCCACCGTGCCAAACCAGGCGGACGTGAGGTAGGGCCCATGGTCCCCGCCGATGGGACCTCCGCCCCTACCCGAGTGGCGCCCGGCAGGGGATGCTGCGATCAGCAGATCCGGGGCGCGACAGCGCCAACCGGACTCCGGGCCCGAACAAAGGAGTACGAGATGCAGGAGAAGATCATCGTCGGGGTGACGGATGCTGCGGTATCGCGCCGCGCCGTCGACTGGGCCACCGAGCGGGCGACGATCAGGGGCGACCGGCTCGAACTGGTGTCGATCGTCGGCGGTGCCGCCGGTGTCATCGGTGAAGGCAACATCATCGATCATGCGCTCGAGCTGACACAGAACATGCTGGATGAAGAGGCCGAGCGTGTGCGTGCACGTGGCGTGCCCGCCCGGACACGTGTCGCACGCGGCAAGCCGGTCGAACAGCTCATCGAAGCCTCGAAGGATGCCGCGCTGCTGGTCATCGGTAGCGACTACCGCGGCCCGCTATCAGGGCCGGCTCGAGGTCCGCACGGGATCCGCATCACCGCCGCCGCACAGTGCCCCGTGGTCGTCGTGCCCGATCTCGACCTCACTGGCCGGTCCGGGGTGATCGTTGGCGTCGATGGGTCAGACGTTTCCGAGCTCGCTATCGCCTTCGCCGCCGTCGAAGCAGACCGATCCGGAGAACCGCTCACCGCGGTGAGCAGCTGGTCTCCGGTGGCGCTTCCCCTCTACGTTCGGTCATACCCTGACGACTACCTCCAGATCATGCAGAAGCTCACCGAGGAAGCGCTCGCGATTTCGATCGCCGGTATTCCGCAGCTGTATCCCGACCTGGACGTGCGCCGCGTGGTCGAGAGGAGTGATAGTCCGGACACGCTGATCAATCGACTCGCCTCGCAAGCTCGCCTTACCGTCATCGGGTCACATGGCTACGGCCGAGTTGCGCGTTTCCTGCTCGGATCCACCAGCCAGCAGGTACTCGCCCGCCTCGCCACGGTGACAGTCGTCGTACGGTGAACAGACCGCGCTGGAGGCGCAGGTCAATCCGGAGGTCGCCTGAGCGCGGCTGACAGCGCCTGTTGCGGCAGCCCGGGCGGTCTCAGCCCCGGGATGCCGCGACGCGTGTCGTCAGCTGGTGCGCGTGGGCCAGCAGGATGCGGCCGAGCTCGGGGAGCCGGTCGGGTCCGAATCGGAACTCGACTCCCGTGAGACTCAACGCCCACTGCGGGTGCCCTTCGCGTGTGAAAACAGCGGCCCCGACGCCGAAGCTTCCTTCGACGATCAGGCCCGGGTTGACGGCGTACCCGCGCTCGTGCGTCTCGCGCAGACGGCCCCGAAGCCGCGTCGGGGCGTGAGCGGCACCCCACCGCTCCGGGAGCTCAGGATGCCGCTCGAAGTATGCGTCCACATCGTGGTCTGGAAGGAAGGAGAGGATCGCGAGCCCCGCCGACGCGACGCCCAGGGGAAAGCGCACACCCTCGGACAGTACGAAGGATCGGATGGGAAAGCTCCCCTCCTCGCGCAACAGACACACTGTCTCGTCGCCGCGTCGCACCGAGAGGAAGGCGCTTTCTTCGGTGCGGACGGCGAGCGAGCGCACGATGTCGCGAGCGAGGCTCGTGATGTCGTACCGGGATGCTGCGGCCGTACCCATCAGGTAGAGCTCGGGCCCCGGCATCCAGGTGCCGAGTGCTTCGTCCTGGTCGACGAGCCCCTCGTGGCGCAGCGCCGTGAGGAGTCGGTGGGTCGTCGGGCGGGTGAGATCCGCCCGACGGGCCAGCTCCGAAACGGTGAGGCCCGCAGCGCCTCCTGCCGACACCAAGCGCAGCAGAGATGCCGCGCGCGCGATTGCCTGCGCGCCCGGTACGGAGGGAGGGCTGTCCATGATGTGGACGGTAGTCGTGGTGATGTCCACATCGCAAGCGGATGCTGGCGTCGGCGGGCGCCAGGCGGAGACGATGGTGGTGCGGCGAGCCATTCATGATGCGCCCCGCACCCGAACCGGCAGACCGAAGGAGTTCATCCGTGATCGACAAGACGTGGGAGTCGCCGGCCGCAGCCGTGGCCGACATCCCCGACGGCGCTACCCTCGCCGTCGGCGGGTTCGGACTGTCGGGCAACCCGATGGCATTGATCGAGGCGCTGCACGCGCGCGGCGTCGGCGACCTGTCGATCGTGTCCAACAACTGCGGGGTGGATGACTGGGGCCTGGGCATCCTGCTCGCCGACAAGCGCATCCGCAAGATGATCTCGTCGTACGTGGGCGAGAACAAGGAGTTCGAGCGGCAGTTCCTCTCTGGCGAACTCGAGCTCGAGTTGACGCCGCAGGGCACGCTCGCCGAGAAGCTCCGCGCGGGCGGCGCCGGGATCGCCGCCTTCTACACGCAGACCGGCGTGGGGACCCAGGTAGCCGAGGGTGGATTGCCTCGGCGCTATGACGGGTCAGGCGGCGTGGCCGTCGCTTCGCCGGTGAAGGATGTCCGCACCTTCGAGGTGTCGGGGCGCGAGCGTGAGTATGTGCTCGAGGAAGCGATCGTCACCGACTACGCCCTCGTCCACGCGCTGCGTGGTGACCGTCACGGCAACCTCGTCTTCAACAAGGCAGCTCGAAACTTCAACCCCCTCGCGGCGATGGCCGGCCGCATCTGCATCGTGCAGGTCGAGGAGCTGGTCGAGCCGGGCCAGATCGACCCGGATGCCGTGCACCTGCCCGGCGTGTACGTTCACCGCATCGTCGAGGTCGGTTCCGACATCGAAAAGCGCATCGAGCGACGCACCGTCTCGGTGACCCCGGAAGGAGCCTGAGATGGCACTCACCCGCAATGAGATGGCTGCCCGCGCCGCCCAGGAGCTCGCCGACGGCGCCTACGTCAATCTGGGGATCGGACTGCCGACCCTCGTGCCCAACTACGTTCCCGACGGCGTCACCGTCGTGCTGCAATCCGAGAACGGCATCCTGGGCGTCGGTCCCTACCCGCAGGAAGATGACGTCGACCCCGACCTCATCAACGCCGGGAAAGAGACGGTGACGACCCTGCCGGGCGCCGCGTTCTTCGATTCCGCGACGAGCTTCGGCATGATCCGTGGCGGCAAGATCGATGCCGCCATCCTCGGTGCGATGCAGGTGTCGGCCTCCGGAGATCTTGCCAACTGGATGATCCCCGGAAAGATGGTCAAGGGCCCCGGCGGCGCGATGGATCTCGTGCACGGTGCAGCGAAGGTGATCGTCCTCATGGAGCACGTCGCCAAAGATGGCACGCCGAAGATCGTCAACGACTGTTCGCTGCCGCTGACGGGCAAAGGCGTCGTCGACCGCATCATCACCGACCTCGCGGTTCTCGACGTGACACCCGAGGGCCTCGTCCTCGTCGAGCTCGCGCCGGGCGTCAGCGTTGCGGATGTCGCGGCTGCGACAGAGCCCGAGATCACCGTTTCGAGCGACCTTAAGGTGGAGGCATGAACCACGAGGATGTCGTCATCGTCGGTGCCGCACGCACCCCGCAGGGCCGGTTGAAGGGGCAGCTGTCATCGCTGCCGTCCACGGCGCTCGGCAGCATCGCGATCCGCGGCGCGCTTGAGAAAGCCGGGATCAGCCCCGAGGTCGTCGACGCGGTTCTGGTCGGGCAGGTGCTGCCCGCGGGCGCGGGCCAGAACCCCGCGCGCCAGGCGGCGATCGGCGCGGGCATCGGCTGGGATGTGCACGCATCCTCGATCAACAAGGTGTGCCTGTCGGGCCTCACCGCTGTCATCGATGCCGCCCGCATGGTGCGCCTCGGCGATGCCCGGGTCGTCGTAGCGGCGGGGATGGAGTCGATGTCGCAGGCACCGCATCTGCTCATGGGCTCGCGCGAGGGCTGGTCGTACGGATCGATCGAGGTGCTCGACCACATGGCCCACGACGGCCTCACCGACGCCTTCGACCGCGAGAGCATGGGCGGCTCCACCGAGCGCCACAACGCCCGTTACGAGGTCACGCGCGAAGACCAGGATGCCGTCGCCGCTCGCTCTCACCAACGCGCGGCAGCCGCGTGGGAAGCGGACGTATTCGCCGACGAGATCGTTCCGGTGGAGATTCCGCAGCGCAAGGGCGAACCGAAGCTGGTCACCCGCGACGAGGGCATCCGCCCCGAGACGACTGTCGACACCCTCGCGGGGCTTCGTCCGGCGTTCTCGAAGGACGGCACGATCACGGCGGGCAACTCGTCACAGATCTCCGATGGCGCGTCGGCAGTGATCGTCACGAGCCGAGCGCACGCGGACGAGAACGGGTGGCCGGTCCTTGCCGTCCTCGGGTCGGCGGGTCAGGTCGCGGGCCCCGACAACACCCTTCACGCCCAGCCCGCGCGGGCGATCCTCGCCGCCTGCGAGCGGGAGGGGATCGCCGCCGCCGATCTGGACTTCGTCGAGATCAACGAAGCGTTCGGTGCCGTGGTTGCGCGCTCGCAGGCAGAACTCGGACTTCCCGACGACGTCGTCAACATCCACGGCGGCGGCATCGCTATCGGTCACCCGATCGGGGCCTCGGGCAATCGACTTGTGGTTCATGCCGTCCACGAGCTGCTGCATCGCGGGAGCGGCACGGCAGCTGTCGCGCTGTGCGGTGGCGGCGGCCAGGGTGACGCGCTGATCCTCAAGCGCTGAGCGAACCCTGTCACGCCACCAAAGCCGTCATGCGATGAGCGGATGCCGCAGTTTCGGCATCCGCTCAGTCGTTCCCGCGGCTAGTCTTCGAGGCGTCGCGCGGCGGGGGAGTCGGCCGGAACGGGCTTTCCCTGGTCGATGCGACGCATGTCGACGATCGCGCCGATCGCCAGAGCAACGGTGATGCCCCAGTTGATCCACGCCAGCGCGGTACGCCAGGTGAAGGTGTCCTCCCGGAGCGCGCGAAGGAGCGAGAAGCCTGAGATGACTGCTCCGATGATGCCGGTGCCAAAGAGGTACTTGCCCATGCGAACCACGCTACACATCAGCTCGCCGCTGTCCACCCCCGGGGGTCAACCCGGCGAAGCGATTAGCCTGGAAGTGCCCGCGTCCGCCATCGTGAAGGAGCTCGCGTGTCGCAAGCTGATTTCGTCGTCGTAGCCAACCGCCTCCCT
The DNA here is from genome assembly GCF_002313585.1 of Microbacterium sp. UBA1097. Lineage (NCBI taxonomy): Bacteria > Bacillati > Actinomycetota > Actinomycetes > Micrococcales > Microbacteriaceae > Microbacterium > Microbacterium sp. UBA1097. The sequence continues at coordinate 17,629 of NZ_DCBW01000022.1, forward strand.
GTGGACCGTGATGACGACGGCGGATGGCGGCGTTCTCCCGGTGGTCTGGTCACAGCGCTCGAGCCCGTGATGCGCAAGACCGAGGGTGCCTGGGTCGGGTGGGCCGGCAAGCCGGGGCTCGAACTGGAACCCTTCGACTTCGAAGGCACACATCTCGTCCCCATTACTCTCAGCGCCGACGAGGTGCAGAACTACTACGAGGGGTTCTCGAACGACACGATCTGGCCGCTGTATCACGACGTGATCGCCGCGCCGCGGTATCGCCGCGTGTGGTGGGATGCCTACGTCGACGTCAACCGACGGTTCGCTGAAGCTTCGGCCACCGCAGCCGCCGAGGGCGCGACGGTCTGGGTTCAGGACTACCAGCTGCAACTCGTGCCGGCGATGCTGCGCCGGATGCGTCCCGACCTCACGATCGGCTACTTCCATCACATCCCGTTCCCGGCATACGGCCTGTTTTCGCAGCTGCCGTGGCGTCGACAGGTCATCGAAGGACTCCTCGGCGCGGATGTCGTCGGGTTCCAGCGGGTGGCGGATGCCGGCAACTTCGCCCGGGCCGTCAGGCGCCAGTTCCACTACACGACCAAGGCCTCGGGCATCACGGTTCCCCTCGAGGACGGCAGTACGCGAAACGTCCTCGCGAAGGCGTACCCGATCTCGATCGACGCGGAGTCGTACATCGAGCTCGCGCAGCGCCCCGACATCCAAGCCCGTGCCAAGGAGATCCGCGAGAGCCTCGGCAACCCCAAGACCGTGATGCTCGGGGTCGACCGGCTCGACTACACCAAGGGCATCCGACACCGCCTCAAGGCGTTCGGTGAGCTCCTCGAAGACGGCAGACTCAGCGTCGAAGACGCGACCCTCGTGCAGGTCGCAAGCCCCAGCCGCGAACGGGTGGAGGCCTACATCCAACTGCGCGACGAGATCGAACTGACGGTCGGGCGCATCAATGGCGACTTCGACACGATGGACCACACCGCCATCCGGTACCTGCACCAGGCCTTCCCGCGCGAAGAGATGGTCGCGCTGTACCTGGCCGCCGACGTCATGCTCGTGACGGCGCTGCGCGACGGTATGAACCTCGTCGCGAAGGAATATGTCGCCAGCCGCATCGACAACCGCGGGGTGCTGCTGCTGAGCGAGTTCGCCGGGGCTGCCGACGAGTTGGGGTCGGCGATCCGCATCAACCCCCACGACATCGACGGTATGAAGGATGCCATCATGCGCGCCGTCGAGATGCCGGGGACCGAACAGGGCCGCCGGATGCGCACGCTTCGCCGCCGCGTGCTCGATCACGACGTGAGCGACTGGTCCAAGTCCTTCCTCGAGGCTCTCGCGGCGGCGAAGCGCTAACCGCGAGTTGTCCTTCCCCCATGCGAGTTGTCCTTCCTGACCGCGAGTTGTCCCTCCCTCACGCGAGTTGTCCTTCCTGACCGCGAGTTGTCCCGCCCGATCACCCGAACGGAAAGAACCGAGATGACGAATCCCGACGCCAATCCCGTCTCCGACGCCCTCCCCGCCCCGGTGCTCGAAGCCCTCTCATCCGTCGCGGGTGTCCCGACCCTGCTGGTCGCCCTCGATTTCGACGGCACACTCTCGCCGCACGTGGAGGACCCGATGACAGCGCGGATGCTGCCCGCGGCCCGTGACGCGGTCCATGCGCTGGCCGCGCTGCCGAACACGGTGGTAGCCCTCGTGTCGGGGCGCAGCCTCGTCGACCTGCGGATCATTGCCGAGCACACGGATGACTCACCGATCACTCTCGCTGCCTCCCACGGTGCTGAATACTGGTTCCCCGGCGAGGGGCCGGTTGAGCCCGCCGAGGATGACGCCGAGCGCGGTCTCCGCGATCTGCTGCGCGCCCACGCCGAAGAGATCGCCTCGGACTACGAGGGCGTGTGGATCGAGCCGAAGACCTTCGGGTTCGGTGTTCACACCCGCAACGCAACCGAGGAGGCGGGGGAGAAGGCAGCAGCCGCCGTGGATGAGATGGTCGCTTCCGCAGCCCCCGACTGGCGTCGCCGGACCGGCAAGAAGATCGTCGAGTACGCCTTCCGGCACGAGGGGAAAGACAGCGCCATCGCGAACCTCCGCGAGCGGGTTCACGCCGACGCCGTGCTGTTCGCCGGTGACGACACGACCGACGAGGATGCCTTGCGCAGCCTGCAGTCGCAGGATCTCGGCATCCACGTGGGCGACGGCGAGACGGCGGCTCGCGTGAGCGTGCCCGACATCCCCGCGATGGCCGCCACCCTGGCCGAGCTCGCGGATCAGCGGCGCCACGCGCAGGAATAGACTTCGTGCATGGCCCCGCACGACAGCACCATTGACATCAAACCTCGGAGCCGGGTCGTCACCGACGGCATCGAAGCCACCACCTCCCGCGGAATGCTCCGCGCGGTCGGTATGGGTGACGAGGACTGGGACAAGCCCCAGATCGGCATCGCCTCGAGCTGGAACGAGATCACCCCCTGCAACCTGAGCCTGGACCGCCTCGCTCAGGGCGCGAAAGAGGGTGTGCACTCCGGTGGCGGGTACCCGCTCCAATTCGGCACCATCTCCGTCTCTGACGGCATCTCTATGGGGCACGAGGGAATGCACTTCTCTCTCGTGAGCCGTGAGGTCATCGCCGACTCCGTCGAGACCGTCGTCATGGCCGAGCGCCTCGATGGCACAGTGCTGCTGGCGGGCTGCGACAAGTCCATCCCCGGGATGCTGATGGCAAGCGCCCGCCTCGACCTGTCGAGCGTCTTCCTCTACGCCGGCTCGATCGCGCCCGGGTGGGTCAAGCTCTCGGACGGCACCGAGAAGGACATCACGATCATCGACTCGTTCGAGGGTGTCGGCGCGTGCCTGTCGGGCCGGATGAGTGAGGCCGACCTCAAGCGCATCGAGTGCGCCTTCGCGCCCGGCGAGGGTGCGTGCGGTGGCATGTACACCGCCAACACGATGGCATCCGTCGCTGAGGCGCTGGGGCTCAGCCTTCCCGGCTCTGCCGCCCCGCCGTCAGCCGACCGCCGGCGCGACGCGTTCGCCCACCGCTCGGGCGAGGCAGTCGTGAACCTGCTGAAGCTCGGGATCACGACGCGCGACATCCTCACCAAGGAGGCTTTCGAGAACGCGATCGCTCTCGCGATGGCTCTCGGGGGTTCGACCAACGTCGTGCTGCACCTGCTGGCGATCGCGCGCGAGGCTGATGTCGACATCACCCTGCACGACTTCAACCGCATCGGCGACAAGGTTCCGCACGTCGCAGACATGAAGCCGTTCGGGAAGTACGTCATGAACGACGTCGACCGCCACGGCGGCATCCCGGTGGTCATGAAGGCGATGCTCGACGAAGGACTGCTGCACGGCGACGCGCTCACCGTGACCGGCAAGACCCTCGCCGAAAACCTCGCCGACTTGAACCCCGACCCGGTGGATGGCACCGTCATCCACGGGTTCAACAACCCGATTCACGAGACCGGTGGCATCACGATCCTGCACGGCTCGATGGCCCCCGAGGGTGCGGTCGTGAAGTCCGCGGGCTTCGACAGCGACGTCTTCGAAGGCCCCGCACGCGTGTTCGAGCGTGAGCGGGCCGCCATGGATGCGCTCGAGGCCGGGGAGATCTCGGCCGGCGACGTCGTCGTCATCCGGTACGAGGGCCCGAAGGGCGGCCCCGGCATGCGGGAGATGCTCGCGATCACAGCTGCCATCAAGGGCGCTGGGCTCGGAAAAGATGTACTACTCTTGACAGACGGCAGATTCTCGGGCGGCACAACCGGCCTGTGCATCGGCCACATAGCACCCGAAGCGGTCGACGCAGGTCCGATCGCCTTCGTGCGCGATGGTGATCTGATACGGGTCGATATCGCAGCTCGCTCCCTCGACCTACTCGTCGACGAGGCTGAGCTGAGTTCCCGCCGGCAGGGCTGGGAGCCGCTTCCTCCGCGCTATACCCGTGGCGTCCTCGCCAAGTACACGCGACTCGTGCGTTCGGCATCCGAAGGCGCGACGACGAACTAGGCGTTCCTCTCTCGCAACTCTCGACATCCATCGCAAGGAATCATCATGTCTTCCGACATCGCCACGGCCGTGCCCCGGCCCCCCGCTCGCAGCGCCTCGGCGCCTGTGATGACGGGCGCTGAGGCGGTCGTCCGTTCGCTCGACCTCCTGGGAGTGTCCGATGTCTTCGGCCTTCCCGGCGGCGCGATCATGCCCGTCTACGACCCACTCATGGACGACGAGGCAGTTCGTCACATCCTCGTCCGACACGAGCAGGGTGCCGGTCACGCAGCCGAAGGGTACGCGTCGGCATCTGGCAAGGTCGGTGTTGCCATCGCGACGTCGGGGCCGGGGGCCACGAACCTCGTCACGGCGATCGCGGATGCCTACATGGACTCCGTGCCGCTGCTGTGCATCACGGGCCAGGTCTTCTCGAGCCTCATGGGCACTGATGCGTTCCAGGAAGCCGACATCGTGGGGATCACGATGCCGATCACGAAGCACTCCTTCCTGGTCAAGCGTGCCGAAGACATCCCCGGCGCGATCGCGGCTGCCTACGAGATCGCCTCGACGGGTCGCCCCGGTCCCGTGCTGGTGGACATCACGAAGGATGCCCAGCAGGCCGAGGCGCCGTTCATCTGGCCGCCGCAGATCGATCTGCCGGGGTACCGGCCGGTGACCAAAGCCCACGGGAAGCAGATCCAGGCTGCGGCTCAGCTGATCGCGGAGGCCGAGAAGCCGGTGCTCTACGTCGGCGGTGGCATCATCCGCTCCCGCGCTTCGGAGCAGTTGCTCGCCCTGGCAGAGGCTACCGGCGCGCCGGTTGTCACCACGCTCATGGCCCGGGGTGCGTTCCCCGACTCGCACGAGCAGAACCTCGGCATGCCCGGCATGCACGGCACGGTCCCCGCTGTGCTGGCGCTGCAGGAGTCCGACCTCATCGTGGCGCTCGGTGCCCGGTTCGATGACCGGGTCACCGGCAAGGCATCGCACTTCGCGCCGCACGCGAAGGTCATCCACGTTGACATCGACCCCGCCGAGATCTCCAAGATCCGTGCCGCTGACGTTCCGATCGTGGGTGATCTGCGCGAGGTTCTCGTCGATCTGGATGCGGCGTTCCGCGCGAACGCCGACGCGGGCCGTGCCGACACCAGCCAGTGGTGGGCCTACCTCAAGGGTCTGCGCAGCGAGTTCCCGCTCGGATACGCCCCGACGACCGATGGACTCCTGGCGCCCCAGAAGGTGATCCAGCGGATCGGTGAGCTCACCGGCCCCGAGGCCGTCTACGCAGCGGGCGTCGGACAGCACCAGATGTGGGCTGCCCAGTTCATCAAGTACGAGCGCCCCAACGCCTGGCTCAACTCGGGTGGGGCGGGCACGATGGGCTACGCGGTTCCGGCGGCGATGGGCGCGAAGGTTGCCGAGCCAGACCGCGTGGTGTGGGCGATCGACGGTGACGGATGCTTCCAGATGACCAATCAGGAGCTTGCCACCTGCGTTCTCAACAACATCCCGATCAAGGTTGCGATCATCAACAACTCGTCGCTGGGGATGGTGCGCCAGTGGCAGACGCTGTTCTTCAACGGCCGCCACTCCAACACCGACCTGAACACGGGCCACGGCACCGCACGCGTGCCCGACTTCGTGAAGCTGGCTGAGGCGTACGGATGCCTCGCCCTGCGCGTGGAGAAGGAAGACGAGATCGACGACGCAATCCGCACTGCGCTGGAGACCAACGATCGCCCCGTCGTCATCGACTTCGTCGTGTCGGCAGACGCGATGGTGTGGCCGATGGTGCCCCAGGGTGTCGGCAACAGTGAGATCCAGTACGCGCGTGAGCACGCCCCGACCTTCGATCAGGAGGACTGAGCCATGACAAGTCACGTGCTGAGCCTTCTGGTCGAAGACAAGCCAGGGCTGCTGACCCGCGTCGCGGGTCTGTTCGCTCGCCGCGGCTTCAACATCGAATCCCTCGCCGTGGGTGTCACCGAGGTGCCGGGGCTGTCCCGCATCACGGTGGTCGTCGACGTCGAAGGGCTCCCGCTCGAACAGGTGACCAAGCAGCTGAACAAGCTCGTGAACGTCATCAAGATCGTGGAGCTCGACCCCGCGGCATCCGTGCAGCGCGAGCACATGCTCGTGAAGGTGCGTGCCGACAATGCGAGCCGTTCCAGCGTGCTCGAGGTCATCAACCTGTTCCGCGCATCGGTGGTCGATTACGCTCCCGAGGCGATGGTCGTCGAGATCACCGGCGATAAGGGCAAGGTTGAGGCGTTCCTGCGCGCGATCGAGCCCTTCGGTATCAAGGAGCTCGCCCAGTCGGGCATGCTCGCGATCGGCCGCGGCGGCAAGAGCATCACCGAACGGGTCCTGCGGGGCTGAGAAGACCACGCCGATCCGCTCCCGGTCGTTGAGCGGGCTCGGCGAGAACAAACGACCACAATCGCACAGTCAAGGAGAGACACCCCCATGGCCGAAATGATCTACGACCAGGATGCCGACCTCGCCCTCATCCAGAGCAAGAAGGTCGCCATCGTCGGCTACGGCTCGCAGGGCCACGCCCACGCGCAGAACCTGCGTGACTCGGGCGTCGAGGTCGCCATCGCGCTGAAGGATGGCTCGAAGTCCGCGCCCAAGGCGCAGGAGGACGGCTTCGAGGTCAAGTCCGTCGCCGACGCCACCGCATGGGCCGACGTCATCATGATCCTCGCGCCCGACCAGCACCAGCGCGGCATCTACAACAACGAGATCAAGCCCAACCTCGCACCGGGCAAGACCCTCGCTTTCGCGCACGGTTTCAACATCCGCTTCGGCTACATCGAGGCTCCCGAGGGTGTGGACGTCATCCTCATCGCCCCGAAGGCTCCCGGCCACACGGTTCGTCGTGAGTACGTCGCAGGTCGCGGCATCCCCGACATCATCGCTGTCGAAAAGGATGCCTCGGGCAGCGCCTGGGAGCTCGCGAAGTCCTACGCGAAGGCCATCGGCGGTACGCGCGCCGGCGTCATCAAGACGACCTTCACGGAAGAGACCGAGACCGACCTCTTCGGCGAGCAGGCAGTGCTGTGCGGTGGTGTGTCGCAGCTGATCCAGTACGGCTTCGAGACCTTGACCGAGGCCGGCTACCAGCCTGAGATCGCCTACTTCGAGGTGCTGCACGAGCTCAAGCTCATCGTCGACCTCATGTGGGAGGGTGGTATCGCCAAGCAGCGCTGGAGCGTCTCGGACACCGCCGAGTACGGCGATTACGTCTCGGGCCCGCGCGTCATCGACCCGCACGTCAAGGAGAACATGGCGGCGGTCCTCGCCGACATCCGTTCCGGTGCGTTCGCCGAGCGGTTCATCAACGACCAGGACAACGGCGCCGTCGAGTTCCTCGAGCTGCGCGAGAAGGCTGCGAAGCATCCGATCGAGGCAGTCGGCAAGGACCTGCGTTCGCTGTTCTCGTGGAAGCAGCAGGACAAGGACTACGTGGAGGGCTCGGCCGCGCGCTGACCTTCACACCCTCTTCCGCCGAACCCACACCTCCGGCCCGAACCCACCTGTTCTGCGCGAGCAGCTCAGTGGGTTCGGGACGGGACGTGTGGGTTCGGTCATGGGTAGGCTGAACTCGTGAGCACCGACCGCGACGACGACGCCCTCTCGTGGGGGGATGACGACCCGACGCTCGACGCGGGTCCCTCGCTGCCCCCGGGTTACGTCGCCGTCGGCAAGGGGGGCGAGGCGATCACCCCGACGTCAGCGCCGGCCGCGGATGCCGAATCCGACTCTCGCTCGGATGCTGCAGCTCCCGCGCCGGAAGCGGAGCGGGCGGATGCCGACACCGACGACGCACCCGCAGCAGGCCCGAGCAACGCTGCGCTCATCATCCTCGGCGTCTTCGGCGGCGTGTACGCCCTCGAGAGCATCGGGTGGATCATCGGGGGCCTGCGGCTGCAGCAGTACGCCGAGTTCCTCGTCGCGCCGCTGGCCTATCAGGTGAGTCTGTGGCTAGCGGTGCTGACCCCGCTCATCTGGTTCGTCACGGTGTTGCTGCTGACCCGAGGCGGTCGGTCCTGGGTTCGGATACTGCTTCTTGTCCTCGGGGCGCTGCTCGTGCTGCCGTGGCCGTTCATCATGGTGGGGGCGATCGGACAGTGAGCGAGAACACAAACGAGCCCACCGAGACCTCGGCATCGTCATCCGTGACGGCATCAGCACCTGCCGAGCGCCGTACCGCGCTCCCGGTGTGGCTCATCGCCACGATCGCCGGCTTCTTCGGCCTGTTCTACGCGTACGCGGTCTGGAACGCCGTCGCCTTCCTGGTTTCGCAGGCCACCGGGCCGCTGGGGCTCAACGGTGGGGGATGGGCGCTGCTGCTGACAGCGATCGCATTCCCCGTCGTCGTGTTCGCCCTCGCCTTTGCCATCGGGTGGAAGCGACGCGCCGGAGCCTTCGCGCTCATCATGCTGTCGGGCCTGGGGATCGTCGCGGTGTTCTGGATGAACGTCATCGCCTATGCCGCCGTCTACGGCGCATCGCTTCTCGGAGGCTGAGCCGACGGGACCATCGGCACGTCATCTGGTCGGGACGGTGCGCGCGCCCGCGATAGGCTGGCGAAGGCCCGTCGTCATGGCGTGCGGCGTGGCATTCCCGTCATCCTGCGTGCGATTCACTCGTGCGCGTCTGCTCCGAAGGATCCACCCGTGTCCAAACCGGTCGTGCTGATCGCCGAAGAACTGTCCCCCGCCACGATCGAGGCCCTCGGTCCGGACTTCGACGTCCGAAACGTCGATGGCACCGACCGGCCCGCATTGCTTGCTGCTCTCGCCGACGCGGACGCCGTCCTCATCCGTTCAGCGACGAAGATGGATGCCGAGGCCATTGCATCCTCGCAGAAGCTTCGCGTGATCGCCCGCGCGGGCGTCGGGCTCGACAACGTCGACATCAAGGCAGCGACTGCCGCCGGCGTCATGGTCGTCAACGCACCGACGTCCAACGTGATCTCGGCCGCGGAACTCACCGTCGGGCACATCCTGAGCCTTGCCCGCCACATCCCCGCCGCCCACGCCTCGCTCGCGCAGGGCCAGTGGAAGCGCAGCTCGTTCACGGGCGCGGAACTGTTCGAGAAGACCGTCGGCATCCTGGGCCTCGGCCGGATCGGCGCCCTGGTCGCCGAGCGTCTGCGGGCCTTCGGTGTGCGTCTGGTCGGGTACGACCCTTATGTCACCCCTGCGCGTGCCCAGCAGCTGGGTGTCGAGCTGTTGAGCTTCGACGAGGTTGTGCGCGAGAGCGACTTCCTCACGGTGCACATGCCGAAGACGCCCGAGACGACGGGCATGATCAGCACCGAGCAGCTCGCGGCGATGAAGCCCACGGCGTACGTCGTCAACGTCGCTCGCGGTGGACTGTTCGACGAAGAGGCGCTGCTCGAGGCTCTCACCACCGGCCAGATCGCCGGTGCCGGACTTGATGTCTTCACCGCCGAGCCGCCCAAGCCCGACTCGGCGGCAGCGAAACTCGTCGCCCTTCCGAACGTCGTCGCAACGCCGCACCTCGGAGCTTCGACCGATGAGGCGCAGGAGAAGGCCGGCGTCTCGGTTGCGAAGTCTGTCAAGCTCGCGCTCGAAGGCGATCTCGTCCCGGACGCGGTCAACGTCGCCGGCGGCGTCATCGACCCGTTCGTGCGTCCCGGTATCGGGCTTGTCGAGATGCTCGGGCAGTACTTCACGGGCCTGACCCACAGCGCGTTGACCTCGCTGGACATCGAGGTTCGCGGGGAACTCGCCGCGTTCGATGTCAGCGTGTACCGGCTCGCGGCGCTCAAGGGCATCTTCACGAACATCGTCAGCGAGAACGTGTCTTACGTGAACGCGCCGCTGTTCGCTGAGCAGCGCGGCATCGAAACCCGCATGATCGTCGAGGCCGACAGCCCTCAGTACCGCAACCTCACCGTTCTGCGCGGCACCATGTCGGATGGCACGACGTTGAGCGTCGCGGGAACGCTCGCCGGGACGCGCATGGTCCCGAAGATCGTCGCCATCAACGGCTACGACATCGAGGTACCGATCGCCGGCCACCACGTCGTGATGCGCTACCAGGACCGTCCGGGCATCGTTGCGATCTACGCCAGGAAGCTCGGTGACGCCGGAATCAACATCGAGGGGCTCCAGGTCGCGCATCCGGATGCCACCGGGCGTGCTCTCTCGGTGCTCACGGTCGACGCAGCAGTGCCGGACGAGCTGCTCGACCAGATGCGTGAGGCGGTCGGGGCCGACCTGTTCCGTCAGATCGAGATCGTCGAGCCGTAGGCCTTCGGCCGCGGTCAGTCGCGCGGAGCGGTTGCCTGTGCGATGAGCTGCACCAAGGCATCCATCTCGGCGTCGCGGGGGACTGGCGTTGCCAGACCATCGTGCTGGAGGGCGTTGTTGTAGTAGACGCCGTCGCTGATGAGCATGACGAGGTCCAACGCCGTCTTGTCGGCGACATGCGGGCGGAGAGTGTCGGCCCAGCGCTCCCGGACAGTTCGGAGGGCATCGCTCGCGGCGCCCCGGCCGGCCTGCGCGAGGCGAGAGACGGCGAGGATCGCTCTGTCGAGCGCGGTGCCGTCCATCGCCGAGGTGCGCACGTAATAGGCGACGGGACCTTCCTCTGAGGAGGTCATGCGGGCGAGGTCTTCGTCGACGCACTTCTCGAGTCGGATGAGCAACGCCGCCTCGAGCGCCTCCTTCGACGCGAAGTGGTAGAGCAGGCCACCCTTGGAGACCCCGGCGGCGCGCGCGATGGCATCCATGGTGGCGGCGCGCTCGCCCTCGGCGATGAGGAGTGACTCGAATGCGTCGAGCACCTTCTCACGGGCGTGCGGGGGACGACTCATGCGTTCGATGCTAGCCAGGCAGTCTCCATGGCTGTTACTATACCAGCCAGACGGTATAGAAATTCTGACGGTGACATGATGACGACCCTGACCGAAGACATCCGCATCGCCGAAAGCGAGGGGCGTCCGGTGACCTGGCGTGGCTGGGCTGCGCTGGTGGTGCTGATGCTGCCCGTGCTGTTGATCTCGGTCGACAACACGGTGCTGAGTTTCGCACTGCCCGAGATCGCGCTCGCACTCGAACCCACCGCGGCGCAGCAGCTGTGGATCATCGATGCCTACCCGCTCGTGCTCGCCGGTCTGCTGGTGACGATGGGAACCCTGGGCGACCGGTTTGGTCGGCGGCGGATGCTGCTGATCGGCGCCACCGGATTCGCTACAGTGTCGGCGCTGTCTGCCTTCGCCCCCTCGGCGGAGTGGTTGATCGCGGGTCGTGCTGCCATGGGCCTGTTCGGTGCCATGATCATGCCGTCGACTCTGGCGCTGCTGCGCAGCATCTTCACCCTCCGCAATCAGCGACGCCTCGCGATCGCCATCTGGGCATCGATGTTCTCGGCCGGTGCGGCGCTCGGCCCGATCGTCGGGGGAGTCCTCCTGGAGCACTTCTCGTGGGGATCCGTGTTCCTCATGGCGGTACCCGTGCTCGTGCCGCTGCTGGTGCTCGCGCCGCTGCTGGTTCCCGAGAGCCGCAACCCGGATGCCGGACGCGTTGACGCCGTCAGTATCGTGCTGTCCATGGCGATGATGGTGCCGATCGTGTGGGCCATCAAGGAGTTCGCGGTCCACGGATTCTCACCGACGATTGTCGTCGCGACAGTTGCGGGCGCTGGTTTCGGCATCCTGTTCGTGCGGCGGCAGTTGCGCGCGCGCTCCCCGATGCTCGACATGCGGCTGTTCACGCGAGGCACCTTCAGCGGTGCTCTGCTGGTGAACCTGCTGAGTGTCATCTCGCTCGTCGGCTTCATGTTCTTCATCGCTCAGCATCTGCAACTGATCGTCGGCCTGTCGCCGGTGCAAGCGGGCTTCGCGCTCGTGCCGTCACTGGCGTCGGTCATCGTCTCCGGGCTTCTCGTCGTGCCCATTGCGTCGCGGATTCCACCGCGCATCGTGGTTCCCGCGGCGCTCATGTTCTCGATGAGCGGCTACCTCCTCGTCGCGGCGACAGCGGGGAGCGGTGACCTCGGCTGGCTCTTGCTGGCCAGTGTGCTGCTCGGCATCGGAATCGGTGCCGCCGAGACAGTGTCGAACGAGCTCGTCATGGCGAGCGCCCCGCCGAGCAAGGCGGGGGCGGCAGGCGCTGTCTCTGAGACGGCGTATGAGCTCGGCGCCGTGCTCGGAACCGCTGTGCTGGGCAGCATCCTCACCGCCTCGTACCGGTCGGGAATCGCGATCCCCGCGGGAGTGCCCACTGACCTCGCCGCGCAGGCGCGGGAAACGCTCGCCGGCGCCTACGTCACGGCGGGCGAGCTCGCTGCCCCCATCGCCGACGCGTTGCGTGCTGCCGCGGCAGCTGCCTTCGACTCGGGCGTTGCGGTCACTGCCGCGGTCGGGGCCGGTCTCGTGGTCCTGGCTGCCGTTATCGCGGCCACTACGCTGGGATCGGCGCCGTCATCTGTGAATCAGGCGGCGCGATCCGAGAACGAGGAGAGCAATGTCGCGCGAGGTGAAGCTAGCCGTCATCCCCGGTGATGGCATCGGTGTCGAGGTCGTCGCCGAGGCCATGAAGGTTCTGGATGCGGTGACCGCAGGCGGCGACATCCGGTTCACGAAGACCCCGTTTTCGCTGGGTGCCGCGCGTTACCTCGAGACCGGCGACACGCTCACGGATGCTGACCTCGAGGCCATAAAGCAGCACGATGCGATCGTGCTCGGCGCGGTGGGCGGCGTTCCGGGAGACGTTCGCCTGAAGGATGCGAACATCGAACGCGGACTGCTGCTCAAGCTGCGTTTCGAGCTGGACCACTACGTCAACCTGCGGCCCTCCAAGCTCTATCCCGGTGCCCCCGGCCCGCTCGCGAACCCCGGTGAGGTCGACTTCGTCGTCGTGCGCGAGGGCACGGAGGGGCCCTACGTCGGCAACGGGGGCGCAATCCGCAAGGGCACGCCACACGAGGTCGCGAACGAGACATCCGTCAACACGGCCTTCGGTGTTGAGCGGGTCGTGCGCTACGCGTTCGCGTTGGCCGAACGGCGCCGCAAGAAGCTGACGCTCGTGCACAAGACCAACGTGCTCGTGCACGCCGGCGGAATCTGGCAGAGAATCGTGCGCGAGGTGACAGAAGAGCACCCCGACGTCGCCGTAGACTATCTGCACGTCGATGCGGCAACCATCTTCCTGGTCACAAACCCTGACCGCTTCGACGTGATCGTCACCGACAACCTCTTCGGCGACATCCTCACCGACTTGGCCGGCGCCGTCACCGGAGGCATCGGCCTTGCCGCTTCGGGGAACATCAACCCCGACGGCGCGTTCCCCTCGATGTTCGAGCCCGTCCACGGATCGGCGCCCGACATCGCGGGTCAGCAGAAGGCCGACCCCACTGCTGCGATTCTGTCCATCGCGATGCTTCTCGACCACCTCGGGTTGCACGACGATTCCGCCCGCGTCACCCGCGCGGTGGAAGAGGACATTGCGTCCCGGGGCGAGGCCGCCCGCACCACAGCGCAGATCGGTGACGCGATCGTCGCCCGCCTTCAGGCGTAGCCTGGAGCCACTCGGCTCCTCGCTGTGCTGGGCGATTCCGACACCGCCGCGCTCGAACGACTGGATTTCGACATGACTCTTCTTGACACCGACCCCGACGCCGGCCTTGCGCCCCTGCAGTTCCAGGTGATGCGGAACCTGCAGGCAAAGACGGATGCCGAGCGCGAGGCGATTCTCGCCAACCCCGGTTTCGGTCAGCACTTCACCGACCACATGGTCGATGTCTGCTGGTCGGTCGGCGGCGGGTGGCACCGACCGCAGGTGAAACCCTACGGTCCGCTTTCGCTCGATCCGGCCGCAGCTGTGCTGCATTACGCGCAAGAGGTTTTCGAGGGCATCAAGGCCTACCGTCACGCCGACGGATCGATCCACACGTTCCGTCCCGACCAGAACGGTCGCCGCCTGCAGCGCTCGGCGCGGCGGCTGGCTCTTCCCGAGCTGCCGGTGTCGTACTTCATCCAGTCGCTCGAGGAGCTCATCGCGGTCGACGGCGCCTGGGTGCCCTCGGGCGAGAACCAGAGCCTCTACCTGCGCCCGTTCATGTTCGCCAAAGAGGCCTTCCTCGGCGTGCGTCCAGCCAACAAGGTCGGCTACTACGTCATCGCCAGCCCCGCGGGCGCCTACTTCAAGGGCGGTGTGACCCCCGTGTCGATCTGGCTCAGCGAGGACTACTCGCGGGCGGGCAAGGGTGGCACCGGGGCTGCCAAGACCGGAGGCAACTACGCGTCGAGTCTGCTGCCGCAGTCCGAGGCCTACGAGAACGAGTGCGACCAGGTGGTCTTCCTCGATCAGGACGGCAACGTCGAAGAGCTCGGCGGGATGAACATCGTCTTCGTCTTCAAGGACGGCACGGTCGTGACACCGCAGTCGGACTCGATCCTCGAGGGCGTCACACGCGACTCCATCCTGCAGCTGGCGGCCGACCGCGGCCTCCACGTGCAGGGTCGCAACATCTCGCTGCGCGAGTGGCGTGAGGGTGTGGCATCCGGTGACATCGTCGAGGTCTTCGCCTGCGGGACTGCCGCCGTCGTGACTCCCATCGGCGTGCTCAAGGGACGCGACTTCGTCGACCAGCAGCCCGTCGGCTCGCTCGCGCTCGAGCTGCGACAGGAGCTGACCGACATCCAGTACGGCCACGCCGAAGACCGCCACGGCTGGATGCACCGCCTCGACGCCCGCTCCCAGGCATGAGAATCGCGCGGTTCCGACACGAGGATGCGATCGCCTACGGCATCCTCGACGAGGGCGAGCTCGTGGTGCTCGCGGGTGACCCGATGTTCGCCGGCTACGAGACGACGGGGGAGCGCGTGCCGGTCGGCGAGGTCACGCTGCTCGCTCCGGTCATTCCGCGCTCGAAGGTCGTGTGCGTCGGTAAGAACTACCTCGATCACGCCGCGGAGATGGGGAGCGAGGCACCCGGCGAGCCGCTGCTGTTTCTGAAGCCCAACACGGCGGTGATCGGGCCGGACGAGCCGATCGTGCGCCCGTGGCAGTCGGAGCGCACGGACTACGAGGGGGAACTCGCCGTTGTCATCGGCCGTATTGCGAAGAACGTGTCGGCGGATGCTGCGCTGGACCACGTCTTCGGATACACGATCGGCAACGACGTGACAGCGCGGGACCTGCAGCGTTCTGACGGCCAGTGGTCGCGTGCGAAGGGCTTCGACACCTTCTGCCCGCTCGGACCCGTGATCGAGACCGAGTTCGACCTCGCGGGCGGCGCGACACTGACCACACGCGTCAACGGCGAGGTCCGTCAGCGCGGCGCGATCACCGACATGATCCACTCGGTTCCGGCGATCATCGAGTATGTGTCGGCTGCGTTCACACTGCTGCCCGGGGACGTCATCCTCACCGGCACGCCGGCCGGTGTCGGCCCGTTCGTGTCCGGAGACGTCGTCGAGGTCGAGATCGATGGGCTCGGCATCCTGCGCAACACCGCGCGGGATGCGGAGCCGCGCCGGTGACACTGTCTGACGGCTGGGTCGACGATCGCCAGGAGGCGAGCGAACTCGCCGGCATCCAGCGTCGGACCGTCTGGGTGCTCTCGGCAGGCCAAGTGCTCGGCGGGCTCGGGTTTGGAGCGACAGTCTCCCTCGGTGCGGTGCTTGCCGCCGACATCGCCGGTGACGAGTCGCTCTCGGGGCTGGCTGCGGCGGGTGTGACCCTCGGCACCGCCGCGCTGGCGGTGCCGCTTGCTGCCCTCGCGCGTCGGCGCGGACGCCGTATCTCGCTGGCGTCGGGCATGGCGATCGCGCTCGTAGGCGTTTCGCTGGTCGTGGTGGCGGCGGCCGTTCGGTCGTTCCCGCTGCTTCTGCTGGCCTTCGGGCTCGTCGGAGCGGGTCAGACCGCGAACCTGCAGTCGCGTTTCGCTGCCGCCGATCTCGCCACGGATGCCACGCGTGGCCGCGATCTGTCGATCGTCGTGTGGGCGACGACCATCGGCGCCGTGCTCGGACCGAATCTTGTGCAACCCGGCCAGGCGATCGGAGACGCCCTGGGGATGCCGCCCCTGACGGGACCGTACGTCTTCACGATCGTCGCGCAAGCGCTGAGCATCATTGTGTATCTGTTCGCTCTTCGGCCGGATCCGCTGCTGGTCGCGCAGACGGTGGCGCAGCGGCGTCGCGACCGGGTGGTCGAGCAGCTCGTCAAGCCCGACCGTCCGGTGTCGGCTCGCTACGCGATCTTCGCGAATGCCGCCGCACACGGCGTCATGGTCTCGATCATGGCGATGACGCCGGTTCACATGCTCCATCACGGCGCGAGTCTGACCATCATCGGTCTGACGATCAGTCTGCACATCGCGGGGATGTACGCGCTCTCGCCGGTCTTCGGCATCCTGGCAGACCGCGTGGGCCGCATTCCGACGATCATGGTCGGTCAGGCGCTGCTCGCGGCATCCCTGGTGACGGTCTTCTTCGGCGCGGAGTCGAACACGGCGGTCACCGTCGCGCTCATTCTGCTTGGCCTGGGGTGGAGCGCCGCGACGGTTGCCGGGTCGGCGCTGCTCACCGAGTCGTCATCGGAGGAACGACGCACGACGCGTCAGGGGCGCAACGACCTCTCGATGAGCCTCGTCGGTGCCGTCGGTGCGATCACCTCGGGCGTCGTCCTCGGATGGATCGGTTTCACGGGGCTCGCTCTGGTTGTCGGTGTCGCCGTGATCGCGACAGTGCTTCTCGCACCGTACGGTCGCATTCGTCAGGCTGCGTAGTCGTACCGAGGCGCGGGTGCGGCACCCGCTCCGGAACTAGACTTGATATCTATGCCCGGAACGCCGCATCCTGCCACCACGACCGCCACCGGATCCGACGTTCGGGTCCGCTTCTGCCCGTCACCGACGGGTCTGCCGCACGTCGGACTGATGCGGACGGTGCTGTTCAACTGGGCCTACGCGCGGCACAACGGGGGAAAGCTCATCTTCCGCATCGAAGACACGGATGCCGCCCGGGACTCCGAAGAGAGCTACAACCAGCTGCTCGACGCGCTGCGGTGGCTCAGGATCGACTGGGATGAGGGCGTCGAGGTCGGCGGTCCCCACGCGCCCTACCGGCAGTCCCAGCGCCACGAGATCTACCGCGGCGTGCTCGACAAGCTCATCGATGCCGGCGTCGTGTACGAGAGCTATTCGACAGCCGAAGAGATCGACGCGCGCAACGAGGCTGCTGGCCGCGCAAAGCAGCTCGGCTACGACAACTACGACCGCGACCTCACTGACGAGCAGAAAGCAGCGTTCCGCGCCGAGGGCCGTGAGCCCGCGTGGCGTCTACGCGTACCCGATCACGACCTCACCTACGTCGACCTCATCCGCGGCGAGGTCACCTTCCCGGCCGGGTCCTTCCCCGACTTCGTCATTGTGCGGGCCGGCGGCGTGCCCCTGTACACGTTCGTGAACCCGGTCGATGACGCTCTCATGGGCATCACTCACG
The DNA here is from genome assembly GCF_002313585.1 of Microbacterium sp. UBA1097. NCBI lineage: Bacteria > Bacillati > Actinomycetota > Actinomycetes > Micrococcales > Microbacteriaceae > Microbacterium > Microbacterium sp. UBA1097. Next base: position 35,111 of record NZ_DCBW01000022.1, read on the forward strand.
TCATCCGTGGCGAAGATCTGATGCCCTCAACCGCACGCCAGCTCGCTCTCTATGACGCGCTCGTGACCGCCGGCGTCACCGACTTCGTGCCCCGGTTCGGCCACATGCCGCTCGTGCTGGGGGAGGAGGGCAACAAGAAGCTCTCCAAGCGCGACCCGAAGGCAGACCTGTTCTTGCAGCGCGAGAAGGGCTTCATCCACGAGGGGTTGCTGAACTACCTCGCCCTGCTCGGCTGGTCGATCGCTCCCGACCGCGATGTCTTCTCGCTCGACGAGCTCGTCGCCGCGTTCGATATCGCCGACGTCAACCCGAACCCCGCTCGCTTCGATCAGAAGAAGGCAGAGTCGATCAACGGCGACCACATCCGGATGCTGGAAGCCGAAGACTTCGCTTCCCGTCTGATTCCGTACCTGGTCGCCGCCGGGGTCGTGTCGGATCCGCTGACTGACGCGCAGCTGGAGATGCTCGCGGCATCCGCCCCGCTCGTGCAGGAACGGATGCAGCTGCTCGGTGACGCTCCCGGGTTGCTCGGGTTCCTCTTCACGGATGCCGTCACCTTCGAAGAAGACGCCCTCGCGTCTCTACCTGCCAACGCGGGTGAGGTGCTGGTGGCCGGTGTGGGTGCGATCGAGTTGATTCCCGAGGCGGAGTTCACTGCCGCCGCGATTCAGGAGTCCCTCGCTGCTGCGCTCATCGAGGGCCTCGGTCTCAAGCCGCGCGTCGCCTACGGACCGCTGCGGGTCGCACTCAGCGGCCGTCGCGTCTCGCCGCCGCTGTTCGAGTCCATGGAACTCTTGGGCAAGGATGCGTCGGTCCGCCGCTTCGGGGCACTCGTCGATCACCTCGCCGCGAGCTGAGACGCGCCGCTGCCGGGTCTGGTCGCCTTGCCTCACGTCAAGATGTC